>SKGS01000168.1 GCA_007117355.1 Lishizhenia sp.
GGAGGAAATCCTAAGGTGAATTTTGCCGTTAATGCTGCACGTTTTTGGCACGGTGGCATCAGCTTATCAGATTTGCATACTGTTCACATGCCAGGAGCAAATGCGAAATTATTAGCGGATAATTTTAAAGATGGATTTATCATTTTAAGCGTGGAGTAATGCCCGCTAAAAAAATAGTACAAAGTGGTTTAAGGTGGTTGGTTGTTCTGACCACCTTAGCTGCTTGTACTAAAAAAGAAAGCTACCTTGCACCAGCTAATGACCTTGTTTTAAACATCCCTTCCCATTTTCCTTCACCAGTTTACAATTTTGAAACTGATAATCAGTTAACAATAGAAGGTGTAGCTTTGGGAAAAGCACTATTTTTCGACCCTATTTTATCCAACGATAAAACCATTTCTTGCGCAAGTTGTCATTTTCCTGAGGCCGCATTTAGTGACCCAGGCAAAGCATTTAGTGAAGGAGTTTTTGGTAGGCTTGGTTCGCGCAATAGTCCTGCTATGTTTAATTTAATTTGGCATCCTTCATTCATGTGGGACGGTGGAGTAAATCATATTGAAGTAATGCCTATTGCTCCATTAACGGATTTCCATGAAATGGATATGGATTGGGCAGATATTCTTTCAAGGTTAAATGAATCTGAATTTTACAAAAGAGAATTTAAAAAGGTATTCAATGATGTTATTATTGACGACCAAAAACTACTTTACGTTTTGACCCAATTCATGGCGACCTTAATTTCGTCCAATGCAAAATATGACAAATGGGCAAGAGGAGAGGTGCAATTATCTCCTCAAGAGCAACAAGGCAGACAACTATTTATGAATCAATGTAATACTTGTCATCAAGCACCACTGTTTTCTACTTTTGATTATAAAAATAATGGATTAGACTCTATTTTTCTGGATGAAGGAAGAGCGCTAATTACATTAAATTCAAATGACCTAGGGAAGTTTAAGATTCCAAGTTTGCGAAATGTTGAACTCACTTATCCTTATATGCACGATGGAAGATTTTCTTCACTTGACGAGGTAATTCTTCACTACACTGATGGTATTGTTCCATCTCCAACGTTGGCAGAGGAGCTAACTGATTCTTTTCAATTTTCAATAACAGAAAAAAAGGCTTTAAAAGCTTTTTTATTAACACTCACAGATTGGGAGTTTGTCGAAAATGATGCGTTTCGTCCGTAAATTCTTGTAAATACATTATCTTTGCGCCAAATTTAAGACATGGCATTAAAATGTGGTATCGTTGGTCTTCCAAATGTGGGTAAATCAACACTTTTCAATTGTTTATCAAACGCTAAAGCGCAATCCGCTAACTTTCCTTTTTGTACAATTGAGCCGAATGTTGGAACAATTTCTGTTCCAGATACGCGATTAGAAAAACTAGAAGAACTAGTAAAACCTGAAAGAGTGGTGCCAACAACTATGGAAATTGTTGATATTGCAGGGCTAGTAAAAGGTGCTTCCAAAGGAGAAGGACTTGGGAATCAGTTTTTAGCGAATATTAGAGAGACAGACGCAATTATTCATGTCTTACGTTGTTTTGATGATGGAAATATTATTCACGTTGATGGTTCAGTAGATCCAATTAGAGATAAAGAGGTCATTGATTTTGAATTACAATTGAAAGATTTAGAAACAGTTGAGAAACGTATTCAAAGTCTTTCAAGAACTGTAAAGTCTGGAGACAAAGAAGCGGTTAAAACGTATGAATTAGCAGAGAAAATCAAAACGCATTTGGAGTCAGGAAATTCTGTTCGTTCTATGCAAATGAACGAATCAGAATTAGAAATTGTGAAATCATTCCATTTGATTACATCTAAACCAGTGATGTATTTGTGTAATGTGGACGAGTCTTCTGTGAAAAGTGGAAATTCCTACGTTAACAAAGTAAAGGAAATGGCCGCAACTGAAAATGCACAAGTTTTGGTAATTGGAGCAAAAATTGAAGCCGATATTACGGAATTAGAAACCTATGATGAGCGTCAAATGTTTTTGGAAGAATTAGGCTTAGAAGAGCCTGGAGTGAATCGCCTTATTCGGTCTGCTTACAAATTACTAGATCTTGATACATATTTTACAGCAGGGGTTAAGGAGGTAAGAGCTTGGACAGTTAAAAAAGGTTCTACTGCTCCTCAAGCTGCTGGTGTTATTCATACAGATTTTGAAAAAGGCTTTATTCGTGCTGAAGTAATGAAGTATGATGATTTTATCACTTATGGTTCGGAGGCAGCTGTAAAAGAGGCTGGTAAATTTAAAGTAGAAGGTAAGGAATACATTGTTCAAGATGGTGACATAATGCATTTTCGCTTTAATGTATAACAGAGGACTTTGGATTAAGAGAATAAATCTGTATCTTCGTAGAAATTGTGAACATGGAAACAGAAACTTTATTTGCCGACGAGGTAATAGAAAAATTGGTAGATGAGCGAAACCTTATTGTGTTCAACGATGATGTGAATACATTTGATTTTGTTATTGAATCATTAATTAAGGTGTGTAAGCACGAGCCTATTCAAGCAGAACAATGCACTTACATTATTCATTTTAATGGTAAGTGCGAAGTGAAATCAGGTTCTTATGATGAGCTTGCTTCAATGTGTACTGCTTTATTAGAAAGAGGTATTAGTGCTGAAATTCATTGATTTTTTTCTAGTATTTTGCCGAATTTTTACCATTTTGACTACTTGAAGGTTCTATCTAAATGAAAGAATAGAACTAATGATTGGTTATGGCAACAACACCGAAAACAAAATCCTTACCGTAGCACTCGGTCTAAAAATTATTTATTTGCCGGTTCACACAATAGAGCTCATCGAACTGCCATGTTTTATGCGCTCTTCTCCAACTGCAAACTCATTAACGTAAACCCTGACCGCGTAAGCAGCACTGGAGGTAAAAATGGATCAACAAAGTCTTCGAAATAATCGCAGACTACATTCAACAAATTACACAGTCTTTTCCTAGGTAATATGGAGGTGTATTTGCTTGGGGAGATAGGATTAACGAAATTTTTCATTTAAGTTTCTTTTAAATTCTCTAAGTTTGTAAAGGAAAACTTTTACTTGATTAAGTGACTTTAATTCAAAAAATCGTTGGTTTACTTGTTTTTATTGCTTCAATGCATTCAGGTTATTCTCAACAACTATGTAAAGATCAAGCGCTACAAACCATCATTACCGAACCGATAGATTGTAATGAAAACCCTTATGTTTTAGTTTTTGAAGATAATTTCGAGCAATCAGAAGTAAACGAAAGCATTTGGTCTATATTCGAAGGTGTTCCAAGGGATTTCGATTTTATAGATCAAAAAGCTTGGCATCAAAAAGAGAATGTCCGTATTGAAAATGGCAAATTAAAAATCACAGCAGAAAAACTAGCAGAACCAATTAGTCGTAGTTGGGTAACGAATTGGTCCACTGACCCTTTCACAACAAAAACCTCGAATTTTGATTATACGACGGGGGAAATTTGGTCTAAACAAAAATTTAGCCATGGAAAATTTGAAATCCGTTGTAAAATTCCTAAAGGAAAAGGCTTTTTTCCTGCTTTTTGGACTTTTAGCGGTCACCCTTGGAATGAGATAGACATATTTGAATTTTGGAATGAGCGAACATTTGGTCAGTTCGACCCAAACAAACTTTCACGATATCATAAAATGAACTTACATTATGATAATAACGATGATGGTCAAACAGATAATTGTCCCTCAAAATATAGAGGTCCTGATTTCTCCACTTCTTTTCATGTATTTTCGATCGTCTGGACACCTTATAAAATTGAGTGGTATGTTGATGGAGAACTAAAACGAATCTCCACTTTGTATTATTCTTTGAATGGACAAATGGTTGACTGTTCATCCTTGAGACTTTTGGAGCCTTATCTTTTAAATACAGCTTTCCCAAAAAATCCGATGCATATTATAGCAAATTTAGCCATTCAATCTGATGATCAATCACCAGATTCTAATACTCCATTTCCAAGTTTTCTTGAAATCGATTACATCCGATACTATAAACAAATGGAGACCCCATGTAAAGATGAGTGTATTGAAATAAATTCGTTTGAAGAAATACAAAGTGAAAATAATGAATACTTATCCGTGATTTCGAGATGTATTCATCTGAAAAATGGTTTTGAATTGACACATGGTCAACAATTGAACCTAATAGCAAGTGACACAATCATTATCGACGAAAACATTTTAATAGAAGATGGTGCCATTTTCGACTTTGAGGTGAACCCAAATACTTGTCTAAATAATATTCCACCGTTAAAGGACATTGAGATATTTCCAAATCCTACCTCAGACAAAGTCATTGTAACTGTTACATTATCAAGTAATGAGTTCAATTTACTTGATTTTACTTATGATTTGGTTGCGTCAAATGGAAAAATTATCAAACCATCATCTTCTCTATCTCAATTACAATTTGAGGTGAAACTGAAGTCTCTAGCAAGTGGCTCATATCATCTAAACCTTTATTACAAGGGCTACCCTATTGCTAGTAAAGTAATTTTTAAAGAATAATTTTATAACTTCTAATCAATATATAAAAACAAATTAACTACATTTACAGAAAGAAAATTATGATAAATTCTGTTGTGTTTTTCGGTTTTTTCTTGCTCAAAATTGTTGTTTTCACTGTCATATTTTTAACTAATCCTTCGCTTTACGACATTCTTTCAAGAGAGGATTACATTATAGAAAACATGACTGCTATTGCACTTTTCCTTTCAAGTATATTCTTATTATTAAGCGCAAAAGTTAGTCGAAAAGAAAATAAATTCGTGAGTTATTTACTCTTGTTCATTGGAATAGTTTTCTTTTTTGGCGCAGGAGAAGAAATAAGTTGGGGACAACGAATTTTTGGATGGGAAACCCCTGAATCAATTGCAGCAATAAATGATCAAAACGAAACAAACCTTCACAATGTAAACAAGAAGTTCTTTGACAGACTTGTTGACAGAGCAACAATCATTTTCGTTTTCTTATCGACCTATCTTTTACTTAAAGGTAGAACCAAATTTCAAAATATCCCTTACCCTGATGGACTATTGATTCTTTGTTTTCTAATTACACCTTTTTATCATCAATACAACTTTGTCAAATTTGATTTTTATCATTTACTCATTATTCTTTTATTCACATTGTTATACTTGGGGTGGCGAAAGGACAGAAAACTCCTTTTTTCATCTATCACAACTGGGCTAATACTATTAGTGATTTATTATTTTCATTCGACAAACAATGAAAATTTTGCGGATCATAATAACAGTGCCAACGAATATCGGGAATACCTGTTTTCCCTTTGTTGCTTGTACTATTCATATTTCATTTATCGGTTTCAATTCAAATTGAAGGATGAAAAACAGACCGTTCAGAACAATATTTAGTGCAATTTCTCGCTTTATCACTCTTTTTTAACATTATCTTAGCGAAATATTAAAAGCGTTGTGAAAAAACTGAGTCTCTTTTTCCTCAAATCGTTTATTGGTCCTTTTCTTGCGACCTTTTTTATTTCTATGTTCATGCTCGTGATGCAGTTCTTATGGAAATATATTGACGACCTCATGGGAAAAGGATTGGAATTCAGTATAATTTTAGAACTTCTCTTTTACGTTTCGGCTAGTTTGTTGCCATTAGCCCTTCCATTGGCTATTTTACTTTCGTCATTAATCGTAATGGGGAATTTAGGAGAAAACAACGAGCTGACCGCCTTAAAAGCAAGTGGACTTTCTATTTACAAAATTCTGCGACCGCTATCTTTTGTCATTATTTCACTTGCTATTGGAACCTTTTATTTTTCAAATTATATCATTCCTATTGCTAATTTTAAATGGCATTCCATTATTTGGGATATTCAAGAAACTAAACTTACTTCATTTTTGCGGCCAGGCTCTTACACTCAAGAAATAGATGGGTTTTCCATTAAAATTTCAGAAGGAAAAGATAATTCTTTTCAACGAATAGTAATTCATGATAGAAGAGATTATGGCGTATTAAAAACAATTACAGCTCAAAGTGGCGAATTTTATAGATCCGAAACTGGCGATTATTTATTTTTCAAACTAAAAGATGGAGAGGTTTTTGAAGAACTTTCAAAGCCCGCTAGTTATGGAAAGCCCGAAGAAAAAAAGAAAAGCACTAAAACTTTCCCTGGTAGAAAATCAAAATTTAAAACCGCTACATACAAAATGAATTTGACCGGTTTTGAACTAAACAGGACGCAAGACGAACTATTTAAAAATGATTTTGAAATGTTAAATGTATTTCAAATAGAAAAAACAGTGGATTCACTTCGCACCAATTTTGATGAAATAGCAGAGAACTTCGCTCACAACAATACTTCAAAACACGAATACTTTCAGGCATTATCTTTTACTCCAGCAAAAAATGAAGGAAGAAAAAATGAGACGATTCAGCAGCAAGACACCATGGAGCTTTTGACTATTAATCATCTTGATGAGGAAGAAATAGCATTACTTCATGAAAATATGACGAATGCACTTTTAACCAATATCAACATTTTGAAAAGTCAGCTTGATATTGAAAAAAACAAAAAAGTTAACTTACGAAAATTTGAAATCGAATTCCATCGAAAGTTTGCGCTGTCTTTCTCCATTATCATTTTGTTTTTTATTGGAGCGCCACTTGGAGCGATTGTGAAAAAAGGTGGTTTTGGAGCGCCAGTAGTTATTGCTGCGTTGCTGTTTATGGTTTATTTTGTATTAATCACTATTGGAGACAACATGGCAAAAGAAAAAGTGATTTCGCCTTTTTTAGGAATGTGGGGACCTGGATTTGTTTTAATGCCTTTTGCTGTTATATTAATGATTTCCGCTGCAAAAGACAGAAGTGTTTCAGAAATGTTTGGCATTCCAAAATTGCTTAAATTATTGAATTTTAAAAATTAGCAATGCGTATTTTACATTTTTCAAATAAACCTGCATTTCCTTCTATAGACGGAGGTTGTGTTGCTATTCGAGAAATGCTTTACACCTTGTCAGAATTAAGTCCGGCTAAACTAGTTCATTTTACTTTAAGCACCTATAAGCATCCATTTCATATAAAGAATTATCCAGCAAATTTATCCAAATCTCTTTCTATTCATTCCGCCGAAATTGATACTAGCCTATCCATTTTAGGAGCTGCGAAACATTTGATTTCCAATAAATCTTACAATGTTGAACGATTTTACAATTCAGCTGTCGCTAGCAAATTAGAATCACTTTTAAAACTGCATCAATTTGACTGTGTGGTTATTGAGAGTATATTCCTCCTACCCTATTTGGCATTGTTTAAATCCTTCAATTTAACTGTTCTTGTTAGAACGCATAACGTGGAATTTGAAATTTGGGAAAGTTTAAGTCTGAAAGAGAAAAGTATTATTAAGCGAAAATACTTACAAAAACTGACCAAACAACTCCGAAAATATGAATTACAGGAATTGAAAAAAGTCGATGGTATTATTGCTATCTCAAATACTGATAAAAAACATTTTAAATCGCATGGAATAGAAGTTCCTATGACTGTGCTTCCAACCGCAATGCAAACCTCTAAGGATAAGAACGATTATTCTAAAAATGATTTTTACTATCTAGGCGCTATGGACTGGAAACCAAATATTGAGGGTTTTACTTGGTTGTTTAACCATTTATCAACCCAAAAAGAACTTCCAGCAAAGCTTCATCTAGCAGGAAAAAACCTAGATAAAAATGCTTTCATTGCGCCACAAATTGAAAACCATGGCGAAATAATCTGTGCCAATACGTTTATTCAAAATCACGGAATTTGCTTAGTCCCTATCCTTTCCGGAAGTGGAATTAAAATTAAACTTTTAGAGAATATGGCGCTTGGCAAACCAATAATTACAACGGTTGAAGGCACACGAGGAATTAGGGTGCGAAACGGTGAAGAAGTATTAATTGCTAACACACCACAACAGTTTTATGACGCAATGATTTTACTTTACAAAGACAAAGAATTACGACAAAAACTAGGAGAAAACGCTAAAAAGTTTATTTTCGACAATTATAATTTAGCTAATTTATCAAAACAACTTGGAGAATTCATCGCAAAAATACAAGCCTAAACTCATAGTGATTTCTTCACGGTTTCCTTATCCTTTACAAAAAGGCGATAAGTTACGCCTCTATTATCAAATTCGAGAATTGAGTGAATTTTTCGATATTTATCTAATTTCTCTAAGCGAAAGTGAAGTTGTAGAAGTGCACAAAGAAAAATTACAGACCTTTTGTAAGGAAGTACATGTTTTTCAAATAAATACTATCTCCAAATATTTTTTCACTTGCCTTCAAGTTTTAAGCTCTTTACCTTTTCAAGTTGGATATTTCACTAATCCATTTATAAAAAAGAAAATTAAAACGCTGATAAATCGTATTGCTCCAGACCATATTTATTGCCAGTTGATTCGGGTTGCTGAATACGTAAAAGATTATCATTTATGTCCTAAAACAATCGATTATATGGATGCTTTATCATTGGGTATGGAAAGGAGGGCAAAAAATGCCAACAATCCAATTCATCGCAATATTTTTAAGACAGAAAGCAAACGATTGAAACGCTATGAAAAACAATTATTTGACTATTTTGAGCATCATTCGATAATTTCCAAACAAGACAAACAAGCGATAGTTCATCCATCAAAAGAAAAAATCAAAGTTATCCCTAATGGTGTTGATGATTTTTTCTTTGAAAAACCGAATGTTCCAATTATTTATGATTTAGTTTTTACTGGAAATTTAAGCTATGCACCTAATGTAGAAGCCTGTGTTTTTATTGTAAAAGAACTTTTACCCTTACTTCCCAAGGAAACAAAAGTGCTTTTAGCAGGTGCATCTCCGTCAAATATTGTAAAATCTTTGGTTAGTGAACGTGTTCATGCTTCTGGTTGGGTAGATGATATTCGCGAAAGCTACGCACAAGGAAAGATTTTTATTGCTCCGATGTTTATTGGTACTGGACTTCAGAATAAATTA
>SKGS01000097.1 GCA_007117355.1 Lishizhenia sp.
ATTAAAGCAAACGCTAGAAACTTCGTTAAAAACAAGTATTCTTGGAAAGAAACCACAAAAGAGTTGATTTCATTGGTTTTGGATTAGTGAAGTAGAAGTTGTTGAATTACTGACGTACTAGAAATCGTAACTATTCAATAAAGTGGTAATATTTTGAGTTATTGAATCCCATATAAACACTTAATTATAAACAAAATTAACTATCTTTGATAAAACTCTTGAACGATGAAAAGTTATAAAAATATCATAAAAATAAGGCCAGATTTTCGATTTGGGAAGCCTTGTATAAGAGAAACACGAATTTCTGTTTTTGATGTTCTAAGTTGGTTAGCAGCTGGTATGACCCAAAAAGAAATTGTTGAAGACTATCCTGAATTAACTGTAGAGGACATTCAAGCTTGCTTAGCGTATGCTGCTGAAAGAGAACAACGTATCAGAGTTGCGTAATGAAATTACTTTTTGATCAAAACATATCTTTTAGAATAGTTTCTAAACTTAAAGATACCATTCCTGAAGCTCGCCAAGTAAGAGAATTAGGTAGAGAATTCAACTGATCGTGAAATTTGGGAGTTTGCAAAACGCAACGACTATACTGTGGTAACCTTTGACGCAGATTTTTACGATATGTCAAATTTATTCGGCCATCCACCAAGAATCATTTGGCTCAGAACAGGAAATAGACGGACCTCTGATCTTGCCAAACTTTTAATCGACAGAAGCTTGATTATTCAAGAGTTTTTGACAGATAAATTATACAAGGACATTGCGTGTATAGAGATTTATGATTAACCAACATGAAGGTGTTTTATAATAAGCAGTTATTCATCAGAAATGACAATGTTTATAATGGATAGATTAAAATTAACCTCTACTCCTCCTTCGGAATCACATAAACTTTCAATTTAAGCGTAGGATTTTTCTTAGCATTAGACAATATTTGAACTGTTCTATCTTGAAAATACGCCTTCTTATTTGTGTCGAAAGTTACTAGAATAGAATCTGTTTTATTAGGTGAAATAGGATACTCAGGAAATTCAACTTTTGTGCAAGGACAAGTAACTTTCGCTTCTGAAATTACTAAAGGTTCTGAACCACTATTTTCAAAAACAAAGTAATGCGATAAAATTTGTCCTTCGGGTGTTTTATCCCATTTTATCACAGGTTTTTCTAAAAAAGAAAATTCCGCCTTTTGGGCTAACCCAAAGACGGAATTTAATACTAAAAAACTAATTATGATTGTTATTCTCTTCATGCTACTTTTTGTGCATTGTGCGTCATATTGCGGAACACGCCAATACGTTTCTAGTTTGCAGCAGGAGCTCCAGAAGTATTAACTGGAGAGTTTCCTTGAGGTACTTCTTCTACAGTTCCTTTAATTCGAATTGTTTTAGTTGGTTCATTTACAGCATTTGACTGTAAAGTAACACTTTTTCCAAAAGGACCTACTCTTTTTGTATCGTATTTAACTTTGATAGTTGCAGAAGCACCTGGTGCTATTGGCTCTCTTGGCCATTCTGGAACAGTACAACCACATGAACCTTTAGCGTTTGAAATCATAAGAGGTTCATTACCTGTATTTGTAAATTTGAATTCATAGGTGCCATTTCCATATTGTTTGATTGTTCCATAGTCGTGAACATCTTTTTCAAACTCAATCATTGGACCAGATTGAACTTCTTGAGCCACTGTAGTATTCATTCCTACTAATGCTACGAAGGCCATTGCGAAAGCTAGTAATGTCTTTTTCATAATTCTTTTATTTCGTTATTATTTGATTCAAATATACAGCTATCTTTCTTTTACTTTAGAAAAATTAACAAGGAATTAACAAAGTAAGAACAAAGACCATTCTTCATCTAAAATCAAAAAGTATAAAGAAGCCTCTTGTTTTTGTTTTTACTTTTATTTGTTCTACTATCTTTATAGTCCAAAATAGTTTAAAACAAATACAGCGTATGGCACAAAAGAAAATTATCGGTAAAAAAAGCGTAGCATTTTTAGAGAAATACCTCAATAATTCATCTCCGACAGGTTTTGAAGTGGAAGGTCAAAAAATGTGGTTAACGTACATCAGTCCTTTTATTGATGAGTATTTTACAGATAATTACGGAACTGTTGTAGGTGTCATTAACCCTGAAGCGGAATACAAAGTAGTAATTGAAGCTCATGCGGATGAGATTTCTTGGTTTGTGCATTACATTACCGATGATGGATTTATTTATGTGAAAAGAAATGGCGGTTCTGACCATTTAATCGCACCATCTAAACGTGTAAATATTTATACCGAAAAAGGAATTGTGAAAGCAGTTTTTGGTTGGCCAGCAATTCACACACGTCAAGAAAAAGAAGAAGCTCCAAGTTTAAAAAATATTACCCTAGACTGTGGCTGCAGCTCAAAAAAAGAAGTTGAAGAACTTGGAGTCCATGTAGGTTGTGTGGTGACTTTTGAAGATGAGTTCACCATTCTTAACAAAGATAAATATGTGGCAAGAGCATTGGACAACAGAATTGGTGGTTTTATGATAGCCGAAGTTGCCAGAATGTTAAAGGAAAATAAAAAAACATTACCCTTTGGTTTGTACATTGTTAATGCCGTTCAAGAAGAGATTGGACTTCGAGGTGCTCAAATGATTGCGCAGCGCATAAAACCAAATGTTGCTATTATTACTGATGTTTGCCATGATACCAATACTCCAATGTTGGATAAAAAAGTACAAGGTGATATTAAAAGCGGTGAAGGACCAGTTTTGACTTATGGACCAGCGGTTCAAAACAATGTGCTAAAACACATTATTAAAACAGCAGAATCGAAAAAAATTCCTTTTCAAAGATTGGCTGCTTCTCGAGCAACAGGAACGGATACAGATGCTTTTGCATACAGCAATGAAGGGGTTCCCTCGGCATTAATTTCCCTGCCAATTCGATACATGCATACTACGGTGGAAATGTGTACTGAGTCTGATGTTGAAAATTGTATTCAATTAATTTACGAAACTGTTTTATCTTTGAAGAACAACCAAGATTTTAGATACATTAAATAAGACACACCAAAAAATCATACTAAAGTAAAAATGGAAGTCAAGGATATTATTTCTCAATTTAAGAAAAAAGAACCCAAACCCTTGTATTTGTTGCATGGTGAGGAACCTTATTTCATTGACTTGATAGCTGATGCGGCACAAAAATTTATTCTTGAAGAACACGAGAAAGATTTTAATGAAACCATTGTTTACGGTAAAGACGTTGATTTGATGGCTCTTCTTGGTCAATTAAAGCAATATCCAATGATGGCCGAAAGGCAACTTGTTATTCTTCGTGAGGCACAAGATGTAAAATCTTGGGATGTTTTAATCCCGTATTTCAAAAATCCTGTTCCAACAACTATTTTTATTATTTGCCACAAATACAGTAAAGCAGATGGTAGAAAGGAATTTACAAAAGTTTTAAAGAAAACAGCTGTAACGTTTGAAAGCAAAAAGCTTTATGATAATCAAATAGAAAGTTGGATTTCAAAAAAAGTAAGCTCCCTTGGTTTTACTATTTCTCCAAAAGCTTCTATCTTACTAAAAGAATCACTTGGTACTGACTTGGGTAGGATTTCTAAAGAATTAGAAAAACTTTCCATACTGCTAAAAAAAGGCACTGAAATCAATGAAGTGCATATTGAAGATAATATTGGGATTTCAAAGGAATACAATGTTTTTGAATTTTCTAACGCCATAGCTTCTCGTGATATTATTAAGGCGTATAAAATCATTGATTATTTTGAAAAAAATCCTAAAGCAACGCATATTACAGTTATAATCCCAGTAATTTTTCAATTGTTTGAACGTTTGATGAAAACACACTTTTTAAAAATTGGAGATTCCAGACAATTACAATCTGCACTCGGAGTAAACTATTTTGTCGCACTAGAAGTATTAAAAGCGGTAAAGATTTACAAGCCTAAGAAAATTGCCACAAATATTGCCTTGCTTCATAAATACGACTTAAAAGCAAAAGGTCTTGGGTCAGGCTCTGCTACTAATGCCGACTTGTTAAGAGAATTATGTTACCAATTGATGCATTAGCCACATGAGAAGATTTTTCGTTTCAGATATCGATGCGCATCAACAGGTAATTCAATTGCCACAAGAGGAATCCAAACATATTTCGAAAGTCTTGCGCATGCAATTAGGAGACAAAATCGAAATTGTTAATGGAAAAGGGGATTTATTTGAAGCTGAAATAATCTTGAATCATCAAAAGCATTGTCAAGTGCGAATAACTTCTCAGAAACATTTTAATAAAGACGCTTTTCATATTCACATTGCTATCGCTCCAACGAAAAATATGGATCGCTTTGAATATTTTTTAGAAAAAAGCACTGAATTGGGAATTCATGAAATTACACCAATAATATGTGCCAACTCTGAAAGAAAAATCATCAAAAACGAGCGACTAGAAAAAGTTTTAATCGCCGCAATGAAACAATCAAAACGTCTCTATTTGCCGAAGCTTAACCCGCTAACAACAATTGAAGAGTTTATAAAACAACATCCTTCTGGACTTGTTGCACACTGTTATAACAACCAAAAAAACGAGTTATCTAAAGCTTTAGCGTCCAGTAATTTACCTGTATTAATTGGTCCGGAAGGAGATTTTTCTGTTGATGAGATTCAGGAATTAATAAAAAATAATTATCTTCCCATTACGTTAGGTAAAACAAGGCTAAGAACAGAAACAGCTGGGCTTTACGCTTGTGCTTTACTTAAAAATTATTTAGAATGAAGAATGTAATTTTATTTATTTTACTTTTCATGGTTTGGAATGTGAAAAGCCAAGGCACCTTCCAAGTGGCGGTACTAAAATACAGTGGTGGTGGCGACTATTATGCTAACCCTACTTCTGTGCCTAACCTTGTAGCGTTTGTGAATGAAAATCTTTCAATGAATATTTCTGAAGAAGTTCCTTATGTTGAGCCAGGTAGTCCAACCATTTTTAATTATCCTTTTGTACACATGACAGGGCACGGAAATGTAGTTTTCTCCAATTCTGAAATAGAAAATCTGAGGAATTATTTACATGCTGGAGGCTTTCTTCACATTGATGATAATTACGGTATGGATGAATTTGTTCGTCCAGAAATTAAAAAACTTTTCCCCGACGAAGAACTTGTTGAACTTCCTTTTGACCATCCTATTTTTAAGCAGACATACACTTTTCATGGTTTACCAAAAATTCATGAGCACGACAATGAAAGACCGCAAGCATTCGCTATTTTTCAAGATGGAAGGATGGTTTTGTTATACACCTATGAAACAGATTTAGGCGACGGTTGGGAGGATGAACGCGTACATAATAATCCACCAGAAAAACGAGAAGCAGCACTTCGGATGGGAGCAAATATTTTGGAATACATTTTTCTTAAAGGAGCAATAGAATGAAAACACTAATTGCAGTATTAATAATTTTGTTAGCAATACCCCCCCTTTTTGCTCAAAGGAATTCAGATTTACCTGAGCCACCTAGTAACGAACCTACGCCTTTGTTTAATTTTGAAATTTTCGAAAGACAACCAGCAGTGCCAGAACATTTATATGAACATATAAGAAGTTTAGAAAATAAAAAACGTACAAATTGGAACGCTAAGGATTCGCTCTATTATGCAGTCGAGCTTTCCCTATTAGAAGCATTTGAAAATTCATTAAATTACTTTGTTAGGCTTAAAATAGACACCATTGCAAACAGATTTGTTTTAGCAACTATTCAAAGAACATTTAGGGAAACCAACAGATTTAACAGACTTATTGAAAATCTTGAACAAGAATTGACTTATTATCCAGAACATTCGGAATCCATTAATTTAAGAATAGAAATTGCAAGCGCACGATTACGCCATAAGGAAGAACATCTCAGGGTAGTTGAACTAACGGTTTTTGAAAGTCTTCAACCTTGGCTTCTTGATACACTTTTTATAGAAAATAAACCCAAATCTAGATTAGCCATTAATAAAGCAAGAAATCTCGACAAAGCTTTGAGAAGGGAAATCCTTTTTTCGGACAAAACAGACAGAATACTCTCGTTAGCCTTTACAGAATTTGGTGACTTTCTAAAGATGTATTTGTATAAATCAAATGCATATATAGCCTATTCTATTGCTAGGGACTTCGACAAACGAAACAGCAACGCGTTTAAAAACATAAAAGAAACTAAAGATTATTTTAACGACAACAATTACCTTTACCCAAGTGTGGTTTCCGTATTTAAAAATATTAATCCAGATAAATATTCATTTCAAACCTACAAGGAAATTGATTCACTAGATATCATAATAAAAGAACGAGGACGATTTCCTGATTTAGATGAATTATTGGCTCAAAGCGATATTCGAAAAGACCACCTACCATGGTTAGATTTAGAAAAAGCTTTTCTTTTCATTTTAATCCTGATGCTTGTTTTCACTATTTTCTTTGTTCGCACCAAGTAAACACAGTTTGAAAATGAACACTAAATACAATTTCCAAAACCCTGTTTAATACTAAAAGATGAAATCTAAAATAGCGCAAGAGCTAGCAATGTGGATTGTAGAAATGAATAAACGTGGTTGGTCGGCGGCAACAGGAACGAACTATTCCTTTCGGACAGAAGAAAATCCTGACATGTATTGGGTAAGTAAATCTGGAATTGATAAATCACAATTTCAATCTGATGATTTTATGCTCGTTTTGTCCGATGGTGTCGTTCATGAAGAATACAAAAACATTAAGCCTTCAGCTGAAAATTTACTTCATGCCTTAATTTATGCTAATAGCGAAGCAAATGTCGTGCTTCACAGTCATTCGGTTAATAGCACCGTGCTCAGTCAATTTTATTTTGACAAGGGGGATAAGTTTATAGATATAACCAATTTTGAGGTACAAAAAGCTGTAAAAGGATGCAATTCTCATGAGGAAACACTTTCTGTTCCAATTTTTGAAAATTCACAAAACATAAAAAAACTGGCGGATGTTATTCAAACCAAATGGAGTTTTTGTGATAAAGCATCGGCTTTTCTCATTGGTAATCATGGTTTATACACATGGGGAAAGGATATCGCAGAAGCTAAAAGACACATAGAAGCCTATGAGTTTCTGTTCGATTGCATTTATAAAAAATTACTTTTAATGAAATAAATCATGGCAGTATTAACAATACCAAAAACAAAGGAAGAAATTCGAGACGCTCAAGAAATTGAGCACTTTCTGAAACAACGTAATATTTTTTACGCAAAATGGGAAACAGTTGAAGTAAATGATTCGGATAGTGATGAAAAAATTATTAAAAAATACAGTGAGCAACTTGAGCCATACATGCAACAAAATGGCTACAAGGTAGCCGATGTTGTGAACATCCATTCAGGAACAGAAAATTACCCTGCGATTCGGGAGAAGTTTCTTGCAGAGCACATTCATACCGAAGATGAAGTAAGGTATTTCATAGATGGAGAAGGTGTTTTTTGGTTTCATTTGGAAAATGGAGAAATTTTTAATGTACTTTGTCAAAAAGGAGATTTAATTTCTGTACCAGCAGGTGTAAAACATTGGTTCGATGCAGGAGAAAAACCTTTTGTAAAAGTAATTCGTATTTTCATTGACAAAAGTGGATGGGTTCCTCATTACACAGCATCCAATGTAGAAAAACAATTTCTATCTTAAATGAAAAACATGGAGATGAGCATAAATAAACCCCGATTTATTTTAACAGATATTGAAGGCACAACAACATCTAAATCTTTCGTTTACGACATTTTGTTTCCTTACTTCATTGAACACATCAACAAAATTGAAGCGCTACAACATGAAGATGGTTTTAGGGAAGGAATTCAAATGGTGAAAGAAACGATGAAAGAAGAAAATATCAACTTCTCTGGCATTGTATCTGTTATTGAGCAACTCAAAACATGGGTAGAAGAGGACAGAAAACATCCCGGACTTAAAAAGCTACAGGGTTTACTCTGGGAAAATGGTTACAAAAGTGGAGGTATTAAAGGAGAGGTTTACTCCGATGTTCCAAGTGTTTTGGAAAAATGGAAAAATGAGTCTATTGATTTAGGTGTTTACTCATCTGGTTCAGTTCATGCACAAAAATTACTTTTTGGTCACACGAGTTACGGTGACTTATGTATCTATTTTAAAACCTATTTTGATACGACTGTAGGACATAAACGAGAAGAAAAATCATATCGAGAAATCAGTAATCAATTAGGATTGGCACCTTACTCAATTTTGTTTTTATCCGACATTGAAGAAGAACTTGATGCTGCCCAAAACGCTAGTATGCAAACAATTCAATTGGTGAGAGACGAAACCACTCTTCCAAGTAAAAAGCATTTAAAAGTCACGAATTTTAACGAAATAAAATGGAAATAATTATTCCCAAACCTTTGAGAACATTGTGGGAGCACGATGATGGCATCGCAGTTATTGACCAACGTAAACTACCTCATGAATTGGTATGTGAAAAGGTAAATACACTCGATAAAACCATTTGGATAATAAAAGAAATGGTTGTTCGTGGAGCACCACTAATTGCCTGTGCAGGTGCGTATGGCGTTTATTTTGGTTTGAGAGAAGCAACATCATCAGATGATTTGAATACTATTCTTTATAAAATCAGAAACTCAAGACCAACGGCAGTAAATCTTTTCAATACTTTAGACCGTATCGAAAAAGAATTAAGCAAGTTTCAAGATTTGAAGGAAATGACACAATATTCGTTGGACTTGGTAAGATTAATAGTGGAAGAAGACGTAGAAATTTGCAGAAAAATTGGAGTTCATGGTTTACCTTTAATTGAAGAATTGCACCGTAAAAATCCTAATCGTCCAGTGAATATTCTAACACATTGTAATGCTGGTATGCTAGGTTGCATTGAGTGGGGAACGATTTCTTCTCCAATTTATCAGGCACATAAAAAAGGAATTCCCGTGCATGTTTGGGTGGATGAAACAAGACCAAGAAATCAAGGAGCGAATTTAACTACTTGGGAGTTAACACAGCATGGTGTTCCGCACACATTAATTGTAGATAATACAGGCGGTCATCTCATGCAACACAATCAAGTTGATATTTGTATTGTTGGAGCGGATAGGGTTACTAGAACAGGAGATACAGCAAATAAAATCGGTACTTACTTAAAAGCATTAGCTGCCAAAGACAATAATGTTCCGTTTTATATTGCTTTACCATCCACCACCATTGATTGGAATAGTAAAGACGGAGTGAAAGAAATAGAAATTGAAGAAAGAAGTCAAGATGAGGTGAAATATGTTTGGGGTAAAAACGATGAACAAAAGTTTGAACGCATTCTTATATGTCCAGAAACTACTCCTGCGTTAAACATTGGTTTTGATGTAACTCCCTCTAGATTAATCGATGGATTAATAACTGATAGAGGAATTTGTGCTGCAAATGAAAAAGATTTATTAAACTTGTTTCCAGAAAATAATTTAAAATAAAATGGCTGAAATCAAAAACATCATTTTCGATTTAGGTGGTGTGATTTACGACATCAATTATCAAAACACAATTGATGCTTTTGCGGATTTAGGAATTATCGATCCGCTTCAAATTTATTCTCAAAAAGGTCAATCCAAAATTTTCGATGATTTCGAAGTTGGTGCCCTTTCTGAATCAGAGTTTCTTACTGCAATAAAACGTGAGTTTCCGAAAAAAGTACAAGAGGAAGATATTATTGCCGCTTGGAATGCTATGCTTTGTGGCTTACCTGATCATCGAATAGACTTTTTGTTGGAGATTGGAGAAGAATACAATATTTTCTTACTTAGCAATACTAACGCTATTCACATGCAGCAAATAAATGATGAAATGCGAAAATCGGATAACGGTGATTTAAAATCGTATTTCCATGGAGCATATTATTCTTTTGAATTAGGTATGAGAAAGCCTCATGTTGAGACATTTCAGGAAGTTCTGAAATTAGAAAACTTAGACCCGGAAGAAACACTATTTATAGATGATTCTGCACAACATATTAAAGGTGCAAAACAAGCTGGTATCCATGTTTATCACCACATTGAAGAGGATATCGTGGAAGTGATTGATGAGGTGATTAATTCGCTTTAGTCAATAGGTGAATATAGTTGCTATATTTGGTGATGTAGGTCCCCCTACCCCATCTTATTAAAATCGACTGTGCTTTTGGGTGCATTAATCCAATTGGATGTTGAATTCTCTATTTTCTTCTTTTTCAAGAGTCCAATGGGAACAACGATGAAAAGAAATAAAATAGAAAGTAAAATTTTAGATTGAATTGCACCAAGTACTTTACCAAATTTCATCCACGAAAAAGCAATGTAATAAGCTATTTTTTCTGAAATAGCCTGTATGAATAAAATTGCAATTGCGATATAAAGTAAAGCATTTAGAATATATTCAAATCGAATCATTAGGAAAGCATAAACAGCAATGAGCACTAAAGCTAAAAGCGTGTTAATTTTATAAACTTCCTTCGTCTCCATTTTTAAAAATTAAAAAATTGGATATACAAATGGCGCAACAGCACTGCTTTCTGCGAAAATCAATATTAACCCCAACAATAAAAGAACAATCACTATGGGAATAAGCCACCACTTTTTTCTCTCTTTTAAAAACTCCCACAGTTCTTTAATGAATTCCATGAGCTAAATGTATTAAATTCTATTTAAAGAACGTTACTGCGCTGATAATTTTATTGGGATGGTATTAAATAAAGCTAAAAATAATAGCGAATAGCAACTGCACTTCCGAAACCAATTCTATTATTATTTATAATTCCAAAATGTGGTCCTAAATCCAAAGCAACATTTATAGGAATTTCCTGCACTATATATTCTAATCCTACTACACCTCTAGCAGATAAAAAGAATCCAGTTGTATAACTTTTGTTAAGAACATTAAAATTGCCTGAGCGACCTCCGGTTATAGCTCCAAATCCAAAATACCACTCTAAACCAGATGTTATTCCTGTATCGTGCTGCCATTCTAGTAAAACAGAACTCTGTAAATAATTTAATCCTCCGCCCAAGGTTGCATCAACGGCTAAATTCCCAGCGAAGAAGTGCTTTAAGTTAACTCCACCATATCCCCAACCAAGCGAACCTCCTTTCAATCCAACCGCAGTAGTGTAGCTTTGCGCTGTTGAAAAAACTGAAAATAGTAGTAAAAATGACGCTAATAATCCTGTTCTCATAATTCTAAATTATTGTATTGCGCAAAAATAGAAAAAATGATGTTTGGTTGGTTTTTAAAGATTTACTAATTAGGTCGCACAAAATGATGTAAACAAGCGGTTTGAAAATCCCTATACCACCAATGAAATAGATTGGTTGTCTCGCTAGCTCTAATTCCTGCATAGAAATAAAGTTTTGAGGCGATTTCGTACAATTCCAGATGTATGTTAGCCAAAGAACAGAATTGATTTAACGCATTAAAAGTGATTTCATCAGAAAAATCGAACTGCTTTTGAAGTTCTTTGTCTATTGCCGTTCTTTTTGTATTTAACTCATCCGCTTTTGCAAATGCATGATTAACGATTTCTTCCGTTTTTTTATTCTTGGCTGGTAAAAAATCAGTGCAGAACGCATTCAACATTCCCCTAAAAATACCTTCCAAGGTTGCTGATAAACAAAATCGAGCAAACAACTCAAAATTTAGTTTTGCGACATAATAATGCTCACCCCATTTAAGGTTACCTATTTCAAACTGATAGGATTTCGGAATAATTCCATTCTCAATTTCAATGCTGTCCGTTGAAGTTAATTGTAATCCAAAACTTTTCCAATCTTTTTTAATGGTTACAAATTCTTTAGGAACTAAGTAACTTCGAACAACCCCGTTTTCATCTTTTGCATTTACCGTAAAATAAGTTGCTAAATCAGCTCCGGAGCATTTCGACCAGTTGCCATGAATAATAAATTGGTTATTTTTTGAAGTCACCGCGCCATTCACTTGACCACTGCCGCAAGTAATGGCATTTTTAACGCTAAAAAGTTTATTGGCCGTTTCTTGAGAAAAAAAATAACAAAAATAATTGGCTCCTGCGATGAGATTGTGTACCCAACCCAATGAAGCATTTATTTTTGCAGTTGCTACAAGACATTTCCCAGCATCAGTTAAATTAAATTGTTTTCCTCCAAGGTGTTTTGGAAGAAACAATTTAAAATAACATTTTTCAATTAAATCGTTTTTCCATTCTTCGGGAAGTTCTTTGCCTTGGTAAATCGAAATATCGTTTTGCAAATGGTCTAACATAGTGTCGCTTTTATCGCTTGTTGAATAGCTGTCTGATTAAAAGTGTGATTAATTTCTACATCACCAAAACCTTTAATAAGCGAGAAATTTATTTCTGAATTTTGATTTTTCTTATCGTAACTCAAGAAATTTATTATTAAAGGAATTTCAGGTTCTTCTATTTTCAGCGAAGGGTAACAACTAGAGATAACGTGCTGAATTTCTTGAAAATCATTAGTGCTTAACTGTTTGTCTTGCAATGCCAAAAGTGCTTCAATCACCAAACCCCAAGCCACGCAAATTCCATGAGGAACAGGTTTTCTGGAAAGAAAATAGCTTTCTAGAGCATGACCTATTGTATGACCTAAATTGAGTTTTTTACGACTATTTTTTTCCTTGAAATCTTCAAGAACAATTGCATTTTTAACGGAAATTGAACGAGAAATTGCCTCCACAGAAATATTTCTTGGAGTAACAACTTTAGCTTTATCCCAAGTTTCTCTTCCTTGGATAACCCCATGCTTTAACATTTCTGCTTTTCCCGATAGGAACTCGTCTTGCGGAAGCGTTGAGAAAAAACAAGGGTCGCACACCACAAGTTGCGGATTTGCAAAAACCCCTAATTGATTCTTTAGACCTTCGAAATCTATTCCTGTTTTACCGCCGGCAGAGGCATCTACCATCGCTAACAAAGAGGTTGGAATATTTATAAAATCAATTCCTCGCAAGTAAACAGACGCAATAAATCCACCTAAATCGGTAATCATTCCACCGCCGAGATTAATTATCACATCATTTCTCTTGATGCCATATTCTGTAAGTGCAGACCAAATATGCACACAAATATCTAAGCTTTTATTTTCTTCTCCTGCAGGAATAGCAATGATTTCCGCTTCTGCCAATTGCTCAAAACTTGTCAAAACATATTCAAGACAATATTCCTGTGTGTTTTCATCTACAAAAATCACTTTTTTTGATGATGCATATTTCTCATCTAAAAACTCCGAAAAACTACTTTCTTGGATTGCACCAATTTCAATAAAATACCCGTCTGATGGAATTGTTTGAATCATTTATTTCACTTTTAAGCCTTGTCAGCTTGAATTACAGCAAACATAATCACAATTTAGAAAATGGAAGAATCTAATTAACAAAATTGCTCAAACGATGTTAGTATAATTGTAGCGAAAATAAAAATGCTTAAAAAATGGAAAAAGTTGCTGTTGTTGGTGCTGGAATAGGAGGTTTAGCTGCTGCGATACGCTTAGCAAAAGCTGGAGCAGATGTAACCGTTTTTGAAGCAAATAGCTCCGCTGGCGGAAAAATCAACAACCTTCAACTAGGCGAATTTCGTTTTGATATGGGCCCGTCGGTATTTACTGCTCCGCAATACATTCAGGAGCTATATGAATTATGCAACGAAGATTTTTCTTCATTTTCTTACAAAAAACTAGACGTTCCGTTTCATTATTTTTTCGAAGATGGAACAAAAATGAAAATGTATTCCGATAGAGAAAAGCTTTTGAATGAATTTGAGACTGTATTAGGCGAAAACCCTAAAAAATTGGACAAATACTTAACGAAAGCTGAAAAAAACTACAATTACATTACTCCACTTTTTATAGAAACATCGCTCCAAACGGTTAGCGAATGGATGAATATTAAGTTAATAAAAGCACTTACTCGTTTACCCCATTACAAACTAAACGCTACGATGGATGAGGAAAATAAAAAAACATTTTCTAATCCCAAAACACGACAAATATTTAATCGTTTTGCCACATACAACGGTTCGGATCCATATAAAGCTCCGGCAATGTTAAATATGATTGCGCATTTGGAGTTAACAGATGGTGTTTTCCTTCCAGAAAATGGTATGGTACAAATCACTCAAGAATTGTACAAACTCGCATTAAAACAAGGGGTTGCTTTTCATTTCAATGAAAAAGTGGACGAAATCTACACCTTAGACGAAAAAGTTAAAGGCTTGAGAACCAAAAAGAACATCTATGACTTTGATGCTGTATTTAGCAATATGGATGTCGGTTTTACTTATGAAAAACTCTTACCAACATCGCCTAAACCTGAAAAAATATTAACCCAAGAAAAGTCAAGTTCTGCAATGGTTTTTTATTGGGGTGTTAATGCTCAATTTGAGGAATTAGCTGTTCACAATATGTTTTTCTCAGACGACTATCCAGCTGAATTTAAGTCTATTTTTGATACTAAAACATTGCCAGATGCGCCTTCTATTTATGTTCACATAACATCTAAAGAAAAACAGGAGGACGCACCTCAAGGCAAGGAAAACTGGTTTGTAATGATTAATGTTCCTATCAACACTGGTCAAAATTGGGAAGAATATCGAGAAAAAGCGCGTTCATATATCCTTGAAAAACTATCAAAATCCTTGCATGTTGACTTGTCTAAAAAAATCGAAGAGGAATTTGTGATGGATCCTGTTTACATAGAGCATACCTATTTTGGAAAAGCCGGTTCCATTTACGGAAACGCTTCAAACAATAAATTTGCAGCTTTTTATAGACATCCCAACGCCTCTAAAACCATCAAAGGACTTTATTTTGTTGGGGTTACAGTTCATCCAGGTGGAGGAATACCATTAGCGTTAAATAGTGCGAAGATTGCAGTGGAGACTTGGAGGAAATTAAGGTCTTGAACTATTACTAGAAGAAAACAAAAATTTATTTGGACTAATAAGATTTGTTTTTACGGCATACATAACAATGGCAGCGGTATTTTTAGCTCCAAGTTTAGCCATGATGTTTTTGCGGTGAGTTGTTATGGTATGTGGACTCAAATGCAGTAAATCTGCAATTTCCGTATTGGTATAACCTTCTGCAATTAGCGTAATTATTTCTATTTCTCTATCGGTTAGAACAACAGATTCACAAGAAAAAGAATCGAAGTCAATATCATCAACGTCAATAGATGCTCGTTGAATTGTCTCCAAAACTTGGCCACAGAAAAACTTATTTCCTGCATAAGTCTCTTTAACGGAATTTATTATTTCTCCTATATCACAATCCTTCTTTATGTAGCTCAAAACTCCTGAACGAAGAGCGTCCACAATGGTATTAGCGCTTTGCTCCGGTGTAATCGCAACGATACGCAAATTTTGAAATTTAGAAACGATTTTTGGAACAATATCAATTGAAAATCCAGCTGAAGTATAGTCAATTATCACCAAATCCGCACCAAAGCTAACCAATTGTTCGTAGAGCTCTTTACTAGAAGAGGCCTCTCCCACAATCTGCCAAGATTTATCATTGGTGAGAATGGTTCTCAGACCAACTCGAACAATATCGTTACTATCTGCTATTATGATTTTCACCTGACAAAAATAATTAAGAATTCCTTAATTAGAATGATTTTAAATAAAAAAGAAAAAAAGTTTATTTAAAATGTCTTTTATTTTGTTTGACTTCAAAAAGAATTTCGAAAACAATGAAGCAGTATATTTGTTATAAGTATTACCGTTTCATTTTAAAATTTATCCAATGAGTGAGAAAGCAATTCCGAGTATTTACACGTTTGAAGCCTTAGATATAAAAGGAAACCACGTTTCACTGAAAGATTATCAAGATAAAACACTTTTGATTGTAAATACTGCAAGCAAATGTGGTTTCACTCCTCAATATGCTGGGTTAGAAAAAATGTATCAAAAATATAAAGACAGAGGTTTAGTTGTATTGGGTTTTCCATGTAATCAATTTGGAAAACAAGAATCTGGAAGTTCATCCGAAATTTCTGAATTTTGTGAAATAAATTACGGTGTAACTTTCCCAATCTTCGACAAAGTAGATGTAAATGGCAAACATGCTCATCCTTTATTCGAATACTTAAAATCAAAACTTGGTGGTTTTTTGGGAAGCAGAATAAAATGGAACTTTACAAAATTTGTTATCGATAAAAATGGAAATCCTGTAAAACGATTTTCCCCTATGACCAAGCCAGAAGACATGGAAAAGTTTGTTAAGAAGATTTTGTAGGGGGTAGGTTTTATTTCTACTCATCTCCCCATTATACAACCTTAAACACTTTTTCTGCAGGATAGGTATTAAATGTTCCTGTTGCAGTTGCTATGCATTCATTTTTTTGATTTACAACTTTACATTCAACGACTAGTAAACTTTTGCCCGACTTGATTACTGTTCCTGTGGCTTTTATCAAATCTCCTTTTAACGCAGGTAGTAAATAATTAATTTTAAATTCTATTGTGCTTACCACCTTGTTGTATTTTGAAACACTTGATAAGGCTGCCACCCCTAAAGCTCCATCAACAATAGAAGCAACAACACCTCCGTGTGCCGCAAATGGTGTAGCTAAATGCGTGTCATTAATCGTCATTTGATAAGAAACCTCGCCGTCTTTAATAGCTACTAGCTCCATAGCAACGAGACGACCAAATTGATTTCCTTTTTCGTAAATGGCAATAAGTTTTTCGTAATCCATTATGCTAATTTTTTAAAATGAAAATTGTGTTTAATCATAAAGTTTTCAATTTTACTTAAGTTTCCCCCCTTAATTCCAACTAAAACTAAACTTCTTTCAAGAAATAGTGAGCTGCATTTGCACTTGCTCCTCCTTTTCCAAGAGAAGCATGTAACTCGTTGTAGTCATTTACTAATTGTTCATGTTTTTCACCAGAAGGTAAAATAGCTTTTAATTCCTTTTTAATTAAAGCAGGCTTACATTCATGTTGAATCAATTCTTTAACAGATTCCTTATCCAAAATCAAATTAACCAAGCTAATATATTTCACTTTAATCAACTGCTTGGCAATCAAGTAAGAGATGGTAGAACCTTTATACAGCACAACTTGCGGAACTTTATAAAGAGCAGTTTCTAGTGTTGCAGTACCTGATGTTACCAAGGCTCCATCGGCATACTTTAATAGATTATACGTTTGATTTGAGATAACTTTAACACTATCCGATAAAGATGATGGTATATAGTTGTAATAAACTTCCTCGCTTTGATTTGGTGCGCCAGCAATGCAAATTACAAAATTTTTCATCTCACTTACAGAAGAAAGCATGATGGGTAGCATTTTTGAAATTTCTTGTTTTCTACTTCCTGGAAGCAAAGCTAAAATAGGTTTATTTTGAGGAATACTATTTTCACTGAAGAAATCATTTTTTGGTTTACTTGAAACCGTATCTTGCTGAATAGCATCTAACAAAGGATGACCAACGTATTCTACCTGCATGCCAAATTTTTCGTAAAATGACTTTTCAAAAGGTAAAATCACCGCCATTTTCTCCACCACTTTTTTGATGGTATGAACCCTATTTTGTTTCCAAGCCCAAATTTGAGGAGAAATGTAATAATACACCTTAATACCATTCTTTTTTGCCCATTCCGCTATACGAAGGTTAAAACCAGGGTAATCAATTAAAATAAGCGCATCAGGTTTATAGTTTAGAATATCTTCCTTACAAAACCGAATATTACCAAGAATGGTTTTTAAATTCATGACCACCTCGATAAATCCCATAAAAGCAAGTTCTTTAATATGCTTTACTGGTTTACCTGCAACAGATTCCATTAAGTCACCACCCCAAAACCGAATAGCTAGTTCGGGAGAAATAGTGAGCATTTCTCGCATCAGATTACTTCCATGCAAGTCGCCAGATGCCTCGCCAGCTATGATGTAAACTTTTTTCAAATCACTAAAGAGATTACAACAGGAATAGCTAGAATGATGGTTACACCAACTAATCCTTGCGTGAATTTATCCATTCTAAACTGAAAATTAGAAAAATAAAACATTATCAAGTTTGGCACTAAAGGAAAAATGAGAATATTATTTCTATTGTCACTACTCGATTTCATAAATCCGTATAACCTTTCCCAAGACCAACCTTCAAATCGCCATTCCCAATAAAAGAAAAAACCAATAATAGGCATGATAATCGCAAACAAAGCACCTATTTGCCATTTGTCGAATTTCTTCATAACCCCCATTCGTTAATTTGACTTATAGCATGATAAGCAGTCATATCAAATTGCGTTGGAACCACACTAACATAACCATTATCTAAGGCCCAAATATCGGTGTCTTCACTTCTATCCGAACGATTAAAGTCGCCTGTTAGCCAATAATAGGGCTTTCCAAATTGGTCATGACGTTTATCAAAATTATCGCGCCAGTAAGCCTTTGCTTGACGACAAATCTTTATCCCTTTTAATTCCTCTGTAGGTAATTGAGGAACATTAACATTTAAACATATAGAACGAGGGAAGTCATTTTCTAACATTTTTGCTATCACTTGTTTTGCTGCCCATTTAGCACCTGAAAAATCAGCATCTGCATCAAAATCCAACAGTGAAAAACCAACAGACGGAATATCTTCCATCGCGCCTTCAACAGCAGCTGACATAGTTCCTGAATAAAGCACGTTGGATGCACTATTCTCGCCGTGATTAATCCCCGACAGCAAAATGCTTGGTCGTCCTTTAATTACTTCTGAAATAGCTAATTTTACACAGTCAACTGGCGTACCTGAGCACGTGTAAGCTTCATAATCAGGAAACAAAGGAGAACGACTAAGTCTAAGCACATTGTTTACAGTAATAGCGTGCCCCATTCCAGACTGAGGTTTGTCAGGTGCTACGATTACAATGTCTCCAAAATCTTTGGCAACCTCAATCAAAGAGAAAATTCCTTTCGCTTGAATTCCATCATCGTTTGTTATTAAAATCAATGGTCTATCTGACTTTTTTTGCTCTCCCATATATCCGCTTTTTTTAGTCCTGCGAAGTTAATAAAAAATAAAACCTATATGCGATAATGGCAATGTTCAAAGCAAAAGCACTTTAGCAAAGACTTTTACAAAAAAATTAATTTAAACAGCGTATCTAAGAAAAATTAAATTCGGCTAAATAGCGTTCATATTATCAAACATCAATCTAATTGTTATTTGTAGCTTTGCAGTTATGGTTTTTTCCATAAAGTAAGCAATTCAATTTATGAAAACAGTACAACTCTTAAAAGGTAAAGAAGCATTTCTCGAGCGTCGTCATCCATGGATTTTTTCAGGGGCTATTAAAACAGCTACTAAAGAAATTGAAGATGGA
Source organism: Lishizhenia sp. (assembly GCA_007117355.1). Lineage (GTDB taxonomy): Bacteria > Bacteroidota > Bacteroidia > Flavobacteriales_D > Crocinitomicaceae > CSBr16-161. The sequence continues at coordinate 19,353 of SKGS01000097.1, forward strand.
GAAATTATTAAAGTAAATGATTACCGAGATAATTTTTGCGCTGCTGGCTTTTTTCAAGCTGGATCGATTGCCGTAAGAATTCTAACGTTTAAAGACGAAGATATAAATGATGGTTTTTGGGAAAACAGATTAGAAAAAGCAATTAGCCTTAGAAAAAACCTTGGCTTGATGAACGAAAACACAAATATTTGTAGATTAGTTCATGGTGAAGGAGATCTGCTTTCTGGTCTGATAATTGATTTTTATAATGGAATTGCCATTCTTCAAGCGCATGCCGTTGGAATGTATTTGCAAAGAGAAAATATTGCAAAGGCATTAAAACACATTTTAAAAAGAGATTTAAAAGCTGTTTATTGTAAAAGCTCTGCTACACTCCCTGAACGACTTAATGCTGTTGATGATTATTTAATTGGAAATGCAGAAACACCGCACATTGCATTTGAAGATAGTAAACCATTTTCTATCGATTGGATAACTGGACAAAAAACAGGTTTTTTCATTGACCAAAGGGAAAACCGAAAAAAACTCGCTCAGTATTGTCGAGGAAAAAAAGTATTAAATACCTTTTGTTATTCTGGGGGGTTCAGCATTTATGCACTTCAAGCAGGTGCGGATTTGGTTCATTCTTTAGACAGCTCCTCCAAGGCGATGGAGTTAGTTGAAATAAATATAGCACTTGGTGATTACGCCAAAAAGCATAAGTCTATTCAAGCTGATGCTGTTAAATATATGAACAACCTTGAAGAAGATTACGATGTGATTATTCTGGATCCACCAGCTTTTGCGAAACACAAAAACAAACGTCATCAAGCGATAAAGGCTTATACTCGTTTAAATGCAAATGCCATTCGTCAAATAAAGCCCGGCGGAATTATTTTTACTTTTTCATGTTCGCAAGTGGTTGAACCTTTGTTATTTCAAAAAGCTGTTGTTGCTGCCGCTATACAATGTGGAAGAGATGTCAAAATATTAGAGCAACTACACCAACCCGCAGATCATCCAATTAGCGCATTTCATCCAGAAGGTGAATATCTAAAAGGTCTTATCATTCAAGTGGATTAAATGTTAAGCACAAGCTATTCCGCTATTTTAAAAATGTCCATTCCATTGATGGTTGGCAGTTTTGTACAAAGTATTGTAATGATAACTGATGCTTCGATTTTAAGCAGGTATTCAACCATTAGTTTTGATGCAAGCGGAAATGCAGGGCTTATCTACCTGACCTTATTCATGGGACTTTCTGGATTGGGAGATGCAGGGCAAATAATCATGGCGAGAAGAATTGGGGAAAACCAAAAATCATTAATAAATAGTATTTTACAATCTTCATTGCTCTTAAATCTTTTTATTGGTGGAATATTTTTTCTAATTATTCAACAAATAGTGCCAGCTATGTTACTTGGATATTCGAGTAACTTAGGTATTGCCAATGAACAAATTGATTTCCTTTATATTCGGTCATTTGGTTTTTTTGCAAGTGCAATTATGCTGTCGTTAAATGCCTTTTTCTTGGCAATCGGTAAAACGTGGATTATATTAGTATCAACAGTCATTTTTGCTATATCAAATATCATTTTAGATGTTTTACTGATATTCGGCACTGACTCCATCCCCGCTATGGGGGTAAAAGGTGCAGCATTGGCTTCGGTGCTTGCAGAAACAACAGCAATCCTAGTTTTATTGGTGTATCTATTTTTCGGAAAAGAAAAAAAGACATTTGCTCTTTTTTCTAAAATCGGTCCAACCTTCACACAATTAAAACGCATCCTTTCAGTTGGAACACCATTACTAATTCAAGGTTTTTTCGCACTAGCCACTTGGACAGTTTTTTTCACTTGGATAGAGCAAAAAGGTGTTTACGAACTCACGGTTTCGCAAAATATTAGAGCAGTATATTTTTTGGCATTTGTCCCCATTTTTGGGTTTGGAGCTTCCACAAAGACCTACGTTTCTCAATATCTTGGTTTGCAAAAAAGTGAATCTATTTCTTTAATTATTCGGAGAATGCAACTATTAATTGTTGCTTTTTTATTATTATTCTTTCACGGAGCACTGCTCTACCCTGAACAGTTAGTTGCATTAATTAATCCAGAAGAGGCGTACATTGCAGAAAGCGCATCGATACTTAGATTAGTATTTGGCTCCATTTTATTATTCGGATTAACTACTCCACTTTTTCAGACTATCAATGGTTCAGGAAACACCCGATTCACCTTATTTATTGAAATTACAAGCATCGTTGTTTATTTATCAAGCGCCTATCTATTTCTCAAGGTTTGGAATTGGGAAATTTATTATGTTTGGTTGGTCGAATATGTTTACTTTGGCACCATTGCGCTTTTATCCTTGATTTATATTAAGTTTTTCAATTGGAAAGACAAGGTTGTTTAACGAAAGAAAGAAGTTATGAATAAAAATACTTTACGAATAGTTTTTATGGGAACACCGGCTTTTGCAACAACTATTTTAGCGAAGCTAATTACAGAACAATTCAATGTTGTTGGTTGTGTGACTGTTCCAGATAAACCAGCAGGAAGAGGAAGAAAACTCCAAGAAAGTGATGTTAAAAAGTTTGCCACTGAACAACAAATTCCTACGCTACAACCAGAAAAACTAAAAGACGAAAGTTTCGTTCAAGCCCTTGCTGAATGGAAAGCGGATTTGTTTATTGTTGTTGCATTTAGGATGCTACCGAAAGTTGTTTGGAGTATGCCGACTTTAGGAACGATAAATTTACACGGTTCGCTTTTACCAAATTATCGAGGAGCAGCACCAATAAATTGGGCCGTTATTAACGGTGAAAAAGAAACTGGTGTGACAAGCTTTTTCATTAACGAGACCATTGATACAGGAGATATTTTACTTCAAGAAAAAATGTCAATTGGTGATAATGAAACAGCTGGAGAAGTCCACGATAGAATGATGCATCTGGGAGCTGATGTTATTGTTAATACGATAAATCAGTTAATGAGTAACTCAGTAAAGGCTATTCCACAAGAGAATTTTGACCTCAGTAAAATAAAAGAAGCTCCAAAATTATTTAAGGAAGATGGAAAACTAAATTTTGAAGAAGACATTTCAGCTTTACACAATCGAATAAGAGGTTTATCCCCATTTCCATCCGCTTGGTTAAAATTAAAACACATTGACAAAGGCGAATTCAAAACATTTAAAATATATAAATCTGAAATTCATTCTACCTCATCGAATAAGCATGTAAGTATAACGGTAGAAAACCAGTCTTTGATTCTTAATTCAAAAAATGGTTCCCTAATACTGCACGAAGTGCAAATAGAAGGAAAAAGAAAAATGCAATCAAGTGAGTTTATTCGAGGATTTAGAGCTGATGAATGGTTGGTTGATATTTAAACTAGCCTCCAAATACTAAGAATTAAGTGCAAAAAACGGGATTATTATTCGTTATCAATCCTTTTAGGATTTAAGCTTAAAACCTGTGATATTTATGATTAAGCAGCTTTCAAAACATAAAAAAACAGGATTTTTTATAGGAAAACAATGATTTTTATTGAAAAAACCTTTGACCGTAAGTATTTTAAATTATATTTGTTCAACAAAAATTTTTAATAACAAACAAAAACCAAAACTATGAACAAAGCAGAATTGATCGAAGCGATGGCTTCTGAGTCTGGATTGTCTAAGGCAGATGCTAAAAAAGCATTAGACGGATTTATTAACGCTACTACAAATGCATTGAAAAGTGGAGATCGTATTTCCTTAATTGGATTTGGTTCTTTCTCAGTTTCTGAGCGTTCAGCAAGAACAGGAAGAAACCCACAAACAGGTAAAGAAATTCAAATTGCAGCTAAGAAAGTGGTTAAGTTCAAAGCTGGAGCTGAGCTTTCTGGAACTGTAAACTAATTTTTTTTATAGTAGTTGAAAGGGGAGCATGTGCTCCCTTTTTTTTTACCACATTTTTAGTAGTAGTTATGTCTTTCTCAAAAGTAAAACTTAAAGACGCTTTGTATTCGATAATAACGGATGCTAAAAAAGATATGTTTGATAAATTATCAGCACAAAGAACTAATCATTTAACCGTTGCAGTAGAAAACATTTATCAAGAACATAATGCAAGTGCTGTTATGCGAACATGTGACTGTTTTGGGGTTAGAGATCTTCATATTATAGAAAAAACAAATAAATTCACTATTCAGCGAGACATTGCTATGGGAGCCGGAAGATGGGTACAACATTATCACTATCAAGATTCAATAGATGCAACTAAAATGTGTATATCTTCCTTAAAAAATAACGGTTACAAAATTATAGCAACTTCTCCCCACCAAAAAAGTAAATCAATTTATGATATTGGAATTGACCAGCCAATTGCTTTAATTTTTGGGACAGAGAAAGCTGGGCTTTCTAAAAAAGCTTTAGAAATGGCAGATGAAACGGTATATATTCCTGTGTATGGCTTTACTGAAAGTTATAACATATCTGTTTCAGCAGCGTTATGTCTTCAAATATTAAGACATCGACTGGAAAGTCAAAAAGAAATAGCGTGGTTATTATCTGAAGAAGAACAACTGGATTTAAAAATAAATTGGTGCAAAAAAATCATCAAAAATCCAGAAATAATAGAAAAAGAATTTATTTCTCGAATTGAAATGGGACTACCAATTGGATAGTCATTTCGCATGAATGTGGTTTTGTGCTGTTTTGAAAAAACAACTTAATTGACTAAATTTGAAGCCTATGAGAATGAGGTTTGACTTTCTTTTACTATTTTCTTGGCTTTTATTATACTCCTTATCCTTTGGACAAAATTTAAAGATAAATGAGTTTGTCGCATCCAATTTCTTTGGATTAAGCGACGAAGATGAAGATTTTGAAGACTGGATAGAAATATTAAACACAGGAACTTCTCCTATCAACTTATCAGGTTATGGCTTATCAGACAATGTAAATAACCTATTCAAATGGCAATTTCCACCTGTAGAGATTCAGGCAGGAGAATTTTTAATTGTTTTTGCATCGGGTAAAGATAGAACCCAACCAAATCTACACACCAATTTTAGCATTAGCTCATCCGGTGAAGATTTATTAATCACCAACCCAAGCGGCGTTATTATTGATTTTATTTCTGCCGTAGAAGTACCAAGAGATTTTTCATATGGTCGTTATCAAGATGGCGCAGGTTCTTTATTTTACTTTAATTCTCCCACACCTGGAGCGCCAAATTCGTCGGAAAACTATTCAGAGTTAATTCCAACACCAAATTTATCATACGAAAGTGGATTCTATGTTGAGCCTATCGAAGTGCAACTAACAAATACACAAAATGGTGTAAATTACCATTACACGTTAGATGGTTCAGAACCAACTACAACCGACCCAGTATTTCCAACGTCTTTATTAATAGAAGATATTTCAGAAAATGAAGATAATATTTCCCTAATTCCAACAACTCCGAGCACAGCCCCTGATTGGTTTAAGTGGTTTCCACCGATGGGAAATGTATTTAAAGGTACAAATCTACGAGTTAAAGGTTTCTCAGAAACAGGTATAGCTCATAAATCTGTGACTAGAAACTTTTTCGTGAATGAAGAAATATTTTCCAAGTTTGATATTCCTGTTGTTGCCATTAGTGTTGATCCTGACGATTTATTTTCCCCTTCTAGTGGTATTTATGCTAACTTCCACCAACGAGATCGCGCTTGGGAACGAAAAGCAAATATTCACTATTTTGAACCCGATGGAACCATTGGATTCAAAACTGATATGGGATTAAGAATACATGGCGGTAATTCAAGGAGGTATGCGCTAAAAAGTTTTCGATTATACTTTAGAAATGCTTTCGGTAAAAACACAATTGACTACCCCATTTTAAAAGATAAAGATTTTAACCAACATCAGCGATTAATTTTAAGAAATTCAGGTAGTGATTGGTCAAGAACTTATTTTAGAGATGCTTTTGTTCAAAATATTTTACATGGTTTCAGCGATGTTGAATTTCAAGGGTTTCAACCGACTGTTTCTTTTGTAAATGGTGAATTTTGGGGCTTATTGAATTTTAGAGGTCGCTATGATGACAACTATCTTCAATTAAAATATGGTATAGAAGAGCTCGATTTATTAGAGACAACAGGTTCAGTTGTTTATGGTTCTAACTCAGAATATACTTCTCTCACAAACTTTTTACAAAGCAATGATCTCAACGTGCCTGAAAATTACGAAGAGGTAAAAAGCAGAATGGATGTGGAAAATTTTTGTGATTACCATATTCTTCAAATTTTTTCTATGAATACAGATCAACCGGGGAAAAATGTGCGATTCTGGAAGTCTAATGAACTAGACAATAAATGGCGTTGGATGTGGTTTGATTTAGATGATTCTTTTCTTTACGGTCCTCATTGTAGTTATGACAGAAACGGTTTTGTTTTTAATACTGGATTAAATACTATTTCTTCCACAACAATCAATCCTGCGTCAAATAATCCTGTTTGGGCTCCAAATGGGCCTCTGCAAACGGCTCCACTTAGAAATATTCTTGGTTCAGACGAATTCAAAACTTACTTTATTAATCGTTTCGGGGACTTATTAAATACTGCTTTTGAACCAGCGTATTTATTCCATAAAATTGATTCTATTTACTCGATTATTGAACCATATATGGAACAACACTACAGACGTTGGTATCGACCAGAACCAGAATTTCATGAAGAACATCTCGAATACCTGTATCTTTTCTCTGAAAACAGACAAGCCTACACAAGAGAGCAACTAGTAGATTTTTTTGAATTATCTGGAGATTACGAATTAACAGTTGATGTGGCTTCGGGAGAAGGTTATATCCATCTAAATACCATCGCAATTGACACCATCACTCCAACTATTACAAGCCCTGTCTATCCGTGGAAAGGCATTTATTTCAACGATGTGCCAATTAAGTTAAAGGCTATTCCTAGAGAAGGTTATGCATTTAGTCATTGGGATGGATTGGTTTTTAGCACAGAAGATGAAATAGAAGTTTCAGCGGCAGAGGCAATTTATCTTGAGGCTCACTTCCTTCCTTCAGATAGCATCAATTCCGTAAGTGATTTAAACCATATAAACTGTACGCTTTATCCCAACCCAACAAATGGTGTTTTTACATTAGAAATAGGTGATGAATCTTTAGTTAATGGCACAATCTCCATTACCAATCTAAATGGAATTCAATCTATAGAACTACCAATTATGCAAGCCGCTACATCCATAGATTTATCTTCCTTTCCTGCTGGAGTGTATTTGGTAACTATTACTACTCAAAACAAAGAAGCAGTAAGAAAAAAAATTGTGAAATTGTAATATTAGCTTTTTCATTTATGGAATCTGATCTAAACTTTCATCCTATTTGTTAAAGATGAAAATTTTAAAATCTATCTACTACTTCACTTTTTTCCATTGAACGATAGCTGTGCTCAAAAATACCACTGAGATTGAACTTAATGGCATAAGAATCGCAGCGAACAAAGGAGTTACATATCCCATTAATGCAAAAGTCATTCCGACAGAATTGTAAAGCAAAGAAAAAATCATACATGCTATAAGTGCTTTGTTTGCATGTTTTCCAAATCGAAAAAAAGCAGGTAATAAATTCACTTTATCGCCACTAATAATGGCATCACAGGATGGTGTAAATCGGAAAACGTCATCCGCTACACTAATGCCTAAAGTTGCTGAATTTAACGCTTCTGAGTCATTCAGTCCATCTCCAATAAATGCAACTTTTGCACCGTTCTGTTCTAGTTTTTCGATATAAGCTCGCTTCTCTCCTGGAGTAAGTTCAAAATGCATTTCAAAATCAGCCAATTCTTCAAACAAAACTGCGTCGGCAGGCTTGTCTCCTGAAAGTAAAGCTATTTTATGTGAGTTTTGCAAAGCTTTCAACGATGGAATTATTGATTCTCTTAGTTGAGTTTCAAAAACAAACTGACCAACTATTTCATCTCCCCAACGCAAAAACGAACCACTTACTTCTGATTCTTCCGCCCCGACAAACGAAGCGCTCCCCAAAAATAATGAAATACCCTTTTCTGTTATTGCTTGAATTCCTTTACCGGGAATTTCTTGGTAATCGAAGATAGCAATCCCTTCTTTCACTTGACTTTTGAGCCAAGTTGCAATACTTTTTGAATAAGGATGTGTAGATTGA
>SKGS01000211.1 GCA_007117355.1 Lishizhenia sp.
TCTTCAAAATTAGATGTTCCCTCTTATGGTAGTGCTGAATTAAATATTTGTCTATTATTCGCATCTGAAGGAAATATTTTAACAGCACCTGATCATATTGGATTGGGTTCATCAACTATTGATATCCATCCTTATTGCCATGGTTTTTCTGAGGCTCACACTACAATTAACTTACTCAGAGCAACAAGAGAATTAATGGCTGACGAGTTAGCAGGGACAGTAGAAGCGAGTAATCAGTTATTCATGTTTGGTTATTCCCAAGGTGGTTTTTCTACTGCCGCTGCTGCAAAATATATTGAAGAGTATTACCCTGAAGAGTTTGATGTAACTGCAATAGCCCCAATGTCGGGTCCTTATAACATTCCAGGAGTTCAAACAGATTTTGTAAATAGTGGCGAACCTTACGCCACACCTGGATATCTTCCTTACATTATTCTAGGTTATCAATCTGTTTATGGAAATCTCTACAATGAAACTTCTGATGTTTTCATTGAGCCATATGATACATTAATGCCTTACTTATTTTTCGGACATAATTACAGCATGGGACACATAAATGGTGAAGCGACTCCTATTCCAACTGACATGTTTCATCCAGAAGTAGTTCAACTAATTGAAGATGGAAATCATCCATTTTATGATGCACTCGTTGACAATGACTTGTTAGATTGGAAACCTCAAACAAGAGTAAATATGTATTATTGTACTGAAGATGAGCAAGTCACATACGAGAACGCTTTAGTTGCCGAGGAAAGTTGGTCAGAAGACAATGATTTTGAGATTAACGCTATTGATTTAGGAGCATTCGACCACAGTGGCTGTCTGCTTTTTGCTTTACTAAACGGAAGAGAGTTTTTTCAATCGCTAGAAAATAATGGAATTGACTTTGAACTAACTTATAACGAAGAAGAAAATCAATTTGAGCTTTCTTTTCCTTTTAACAACCAAGATGACTATTCAATTGTATGGAGTGATAACAGTACAGGTGCAACACTAGAAGGAATTGACCCAGATGCATTATATACTGTAACAGTGACAGATAATGAATCTGGATGTAGTCATACAAAGTCTATTAGTGTTAATCCGTTATCAACAAAAGAGTTGGATAGTAACTTTGAAGTGGTGCTCTACCCTAACCCGGCAACTTCCATTGTTAACGTTCAGTTAAACGAAGTTCACGAGATAAATTTAACAATTGTGGATATGAGCGGTAGAAAAGTTTTTGGAAGAAATAACGTAAAAGCATCTGATATTACTATAAATGTAGATAGCTTGGAATCCGGTAATTATTTACTGCAAATAGATAACGGAGGTCAACGAGTAGTGCAACAATTTGTTAAACAATAAGTTGTTATAAAACACTTTTAAATAAGTAGTGAAAATTTAAGAAAAGGAGTAAACTTGGTTTTGCTCCTTTTTTTTGGTTGTAGTATCATCGTGATATTGTACCTGTCCCTTCTTAGAACAACAACCTTAACCCGCATTATTCACCAATCTGAAATCTTTCATAAAATAAAACATTGATTTTAAAGTGTTTTAAATTTAAGTATAGCGTTTTATATCGTCCCCATTTTTGGGGACACTTCTTTTTATCAGATTTTGATTTAATTTTGACCTATTTGTCGTTACAACCCCCTTGAAATATGATTATATTCCTGCGGGGCTTGTGCCTAAAATAGCTTCAAAATTAAACTCATGAACCGAGCACTTCAACAAGTTCAGCATACCACCTGCAGCTCAACGAAGTTAATAAAGCGTGTTAATGAAATTGGTAAATTTAATCTTTGGTAAATTGTACCATAATTTCTGTACGAAGGTGTTGTTACAAACTGAATTCCAAGCCCTAAACCTATTTTTTTTGTTTCACTAATCTTACCGTCTCCTCCTCCCAAACCTATTCAAATCGAAAAGCAATGGAAGTAACTCGCTTTGTTTCTATTCCATCAATAACTTCGGTGCGTACTAATTGTTGGGCTTTTTCATCTTCAAAAACCTCTTTTACATTTTTTATCTTGGCACAAGGAACATGAAGTGCTCTCATACCTTCTAATATCACGTTTGCATCTACTTGATTGATTAACACTTGCAAAATTTGAAAAAGTTCCATTCGATTTTTAACGCGTTCTTGCACTGTTGAGAATTTCTCATTTTCAGCAATATCTGGTCTTCGAAAAAAACTACACAGTAATTTAAAATGTTTATCAGAACCGATGGCAAAGGTAATTAAACCACCATCTTTTGTTATAAATAGTTCTCCATAAGGCGCAATATTTGGATGCAATGAGCCAATTCGTTGCGGTATATTCCCTGTCATTAAATAATTTGAAGCCTGATTAAGTAAAGAAGAAACAGCCGCATCGTAAAGCGAAACAGTAACCACTTTACCTTTTAAATCTTTATTTGATTTTTTTTCTAAAATAGCTATCAAAAGTCCTTGTTTTAATTGGTGCGCTGCAAGAACATCTATCCAAGCAACAGGAACTTTTAATGGGCCGCTTTTATCATTTCCATTCATTGACATAATTCCTGATTCCGCTTGAAGTACCAAATCATAAGCAACTCTGTCACTATTGGAACCAAAACCAGAGATTTTTCCGATAATAAGTTTTTGATTTTTTTCAAACAATATTTCGTCTGAGATACCTAGTTTTTTTTGAGTACCAAATTTAAAATTCATTAAAACGACATCCGCATCTGCTATTAGTTGGAACAATTCCTGTCGTCCTTTTTCTTCTGAAAAATCTAATTTCCGATATTGTTTTAAATAATTTATACTTGAAAAATAAGCACTAACTTTTGATTTAGGGTCTTCATTTGGCAACTTCCAGCTTCTTGTAACATCACCATTTTCAGGGTTTTCAATCTTAATAACTTCAGCGCCTAATTCAGCGAAAAACATTCCAACGGAAGGACCTGCCAAAACCGTAGATAAATCAATAACTTTCCAACCCTTAAACGTTTTCTCCATAGTTAATTGTTTTCACAAGGAAGCGATTCAGGCCAAAAGAAATCTTTAAAAGAAATGCGAGATTCAAACCAAATTGTTTTTGCTTTAACCTCTTGACCATTCGAAAACTGAAATTCCAGTAAATGTTCAGCTTTTGGTAACATCAAATTACTTTTAGAAAAATCAATTTTACCAGTCTCTTTCAAAGCATGAATCAAAACAGAAGGTTCTTGACTGTATAACTCAGAAGCTTTACAGGTGATATAACTGGATTTATTATTTATAAAAACCAGCGCAGAATCTCGTGGTATTCGCAAAAAAGAACCTTTGCCTTCTAATTTTGGAAAGAGTTGTACTTCGTCATTTTCTTCCAAATAATGAACTGGCGCAATATAACTATCCTCATAAAGGGATATTTGAATTCGATGCTCTTTACCATGAATTTTTTGTTCCAATACATACGACTTCGGAAAAACATTTGGGTCTTTAATCGAAGCCCCAAAGTTCACTTTTCCATTGTTTAAAAACGAAATAATATCTAGTTCTTCTAAACCTGCCAACTTAAACTTAGAGACTTCAGAATCGGGTAAGATAAGTACTTTATCTAAAAAAGTATTTTTCACTCTGTTCGCTGGCAACCAAGCACATCCTCTATTCTGAAAAAATACAACAACGAAAATCAACCCGATAATAAATCCTATTCCGTAGTATTGAAAACGTCTCCAAATTGAATTTTTGATATCCATTACTTTATTTTTCTCTTAGCCAAAACTGACCTAATTTATTTGATTCATCCAAGTCGTAAGAATAGCGAACTGCATCCAAAGTCCCATAGGTCGCATTGATTAGCATTAACTCTTCATCTCTCGAAATGATAAGCGAAAATTCCTCTCCCACTGTAAGTCGTTGCATAAATTCAGAAAATTCTGATTTTCCTATTCTAAATCCATTGAAAGCGATTAATTCGTCGTTTGGACTTAAACCTGCTTTTTCTGCCTGACTTCCACTAGAAACCGTTCTTACTATTAGTCTATTATCCTCCATTTTTGTTGCTACTCCGAAACCTGCTGCCTGACCCTCTTCTTTGTCAACTGTTAAACCCAATGGCTTAAAATATTTTGCATAGTCAATGGTTTCGGTTCCATATATATACCGTTGGAAAAAATCACTTAAATCCTCTTTTAAAAAAACCTCTAATTCCTTTTGAAACTCCTCAGTTGAAATACCACGGTTCAGTTCTTTGTAATATTTTTTGTAAAGCACTGTCAAAAATTCGTCCATGCCGCGCTTACCCTTTGATTTGGTAATCATCCAAGCATCAAACACAGCCGCAATAAGGTGGCCTTTTGAATAATACGAAATGTTTGTGTTACTGCTGTTTTCATTTGGTCGATAGGCTTTAATCCACGCATCAAAAGAGGAATGCGCAACAGGCTGAACTTTATTTCCAATACTTCCTTCCACATAATTAAGTGTACTAAATAAACGAGATAAATAAGCATCTTTCGAGTAAAAACCTGCTCTTCTCAAAATCAAATCATCGTAATAAGAAGTGAAGCCTTCCATCACCCAAAGTAAATCTGTGTAATTTTCTTGGTCATAATCAAAAGGACCTAGCACGTCTGGTCTCAATCGTTTAACATGCCAAAGGTGAAAGTATTCATGCGCTACAAGCGATAAAAAACGCAAATATGCAGCCCCTTCATACGTCCAACGATTGACATTCAGCGTTGTAGATTCAAGGTGTTCTAAACCACCACTTCCAACATTTGTATTATGAATGATGAATAGATATTCTTTATTCGGATTCTCTCCAAAAATAGCAGTTGAGGACTCTACAATTCTAGCCATATCCCTTTGTAAAGTTGGAATATCGTAATTTCCTGCGCCATACATTGCCACTTTATGACGAACTCCAGAAGCATCAAAATAAAACTCCTCATGATTCCCAATTTCTATCGGAGAATCAGCAAGATGGTCGTAATCATTAAAAGTAAAGGTTTCACTGCTGTCGTCATTGGCAACTCCATCAGAAACTTTTGGTAAAGCAGTGGCGACTTTTCCAAAATCCTTGTAAGGTATAATCGTGAGTTTTCCACCTAAATCCTTTTTTCCTTCTGGGTACATAAAGATATTTGAGCCATTTAAATAACCGTGAGTCAAATCTAAAAAGCTTGTTCTAACTGTTAATTCAAAAGCATAAACTTCATAATTAACCGTAACTTCTTTAGCCTTTCCTTTAGAAATTTTCCATTTATTTTTAGTTATTTTTCGAACATCTAGCGCTTGTCCTTTTTCGTTTTTCGCTCTTACGATGTTAATATTTTTGGAAAATTCTCGAATCAAATATGAACCTGGCGCCCAAGTTGGTAGCGCTAAAATTAATTCATCATCTGAAAAATCAGAGAGTTTTAGTTCCACATGAAAATAATGCGTTTGAGGTTCCGGCATAGATAGCGTGTGATGAATTGATTGACCAAAAACTGTCCAAGAACTGATTATTACAAAGCCAAAGGCTAAAAAGATACTTTTCATTTGAGATAACAATTGAATTTGCGTCAAAGATATAAATTATGCAAAGATATTTCTTAGCTTTGTTTCGTGAGAAATCGTTAATGAAACACAAAGAATTTAAATAGTTATACATGAAAAATCTGTTTTACCTTCTTGCGGCCTTGCTTTTAGTTGCTTGTGTTGAGGAAAATAATACAACCGAAAGTACAGTAAATGATGAGATTACGCGCGAGGTGGTTGAGCTTAGAAATAAAATTGCTCAAATCGAACTTGAAAATCAAATCAAAGATTCACTATTCAATGAATCCATTGCGTTTTTTAATGAAATACAGGATAATTTAGCAAAAATAAATGTTAAGCAAGAAGAAATTCGTATTAAAAGTTCCAATCCTGAAATTAGCTCTGACGACAAAGAGTGGATTTTACAACAAATAAATAACATCAATTATTTACGTGAAGAAAATGCCCGAAAGGTAAAAGATTTACAAGGTGCTTTAAAAGAAAAATCTTTAAAGATTACAGAATTGGAGGCAATGATTGAACGCTTGCAGCTTCGCATTAAATCAAGAGACGAAGAAATCGAGTCATTACAAATCATGCTGGCGGATAGAGATGTTGAGTACGCTGAATTATTTGACCAATACCAAACGCAAGTGGAATTAGCATTAGATGTTTTAAATGAGCTAAATACAGTTCATTATGCTTTTGGAACGCTAGATGAATTAGTAGAAAATAACGTTCTTGTTAGAGAAGGTGGTTTTATTGGAATTGGTAGAAAAACTGCTATCTCTGAATCATTTAACAAGGATTACTTCAAGCATTTGGATAAAAGAAAAACTAAGGAAATTACGATTGTAGGAAATAAACCGCAAATCATTACAGACCACCCTGCTTCTTCTTACGAATGGAAAGGTAATAAATTGATTATTAAAGATGCTAACAGCTTTTGGAGAATATCGAATTATTTAGTTGTAACTGTTAAATAGCATCTTTTACTAAATATTTGCCCCCTTTTGGTCATTTAATTGGAATGAACATGTTGAATATTCATAATTTTATAGCAAATCCAATAGAAAAGCACATGAAAAAATTCTTTCGGTATTTTTTATTAGTTGTTTTGTCATTTAACTATATGCAAAGCACAAATCTTTTTGCACAAAGAGTGGTCGCTGATGATATAGTAGCGACTCCTTACATTGGATTGCACTATGGTGCTAATCTTACAGGAGGTGATTTTGCTGACCGTTATGGCTTTGCAAATCATCTTGGTGGAATATTTGGTTACAAAACAGATATGAACTGGATTTTTGCAATAGATGGAAATTTTATTTTTAGTCAAAATGTAAGAGAGCCATACATGCTCCAAAATTTACTCGATAGCCAAGGAACAATCACAAATACCTCTGGAGCACCATCGGATGTGGTGCTTTATCTAAGAGGTTATAACATTAATGCTGTATTCGGATTTATTTTTCCAAATACTGGACATAATCCAAATTCTGGTGTGATGTTCAAAATTGGCGGCGGTTATCTACAACACAAAATTCGCATTGAAACCCAAGAGGATGAGGTACCACAGATTTCTGGTGACTATTTAACAGGTTATGACAGACTAACAAGTGGTTTAAATACATCTCAGTTTGTAGGTTATAATTTCATGGCAAATGGCGGGATATATAATTTTTATGCTGGATTCTACTTTATTCAAGGACACACCTACAATCGTCGAGCTTTGTTTTGGGACAGACCAGACTTTGAAGTTCCAATGGATAGAAGGTTAGACATTCAGTATGGCGTTCGTTTTGGCTGGATGATTCCTGTTTACAAGCGACAAGTAAAAGACTTTTATTTTAATTAATGTTTATTTACAACCTTGGCATACGTTTTTATGGTCTTTTTCTTTGGCTGGCCTCCTTTTTTAATCCAAAAGCAAAAAAGTGGGTTAACGGTCGCAAAAATTGGGAAAGCCAACTCCCTAATGTCAAAAACAAAAAAGTAGTTTGGTTCCATTGTGCTTCTCTTGGTGAATTTGAACAAGGTCGTCCGGTTATAGAAGAATGGAAAAAAAGATTTCCAACCAATTTTATTTTGGTCACGTTTTTTAGTCCATCCGGTTATGAGATTCAAAAAAACTATTCTCATGCTGACCACATTATGTACTTGCCTTTAGATACACCAAAAAAAGCAAAAAAATTCATAACTCATTTCCAACCAACAACTGTGTTTTTTGTAAAATATGAATTTTGGTTGAATTACATTTTCACTGCTAAAAAAGCAAATGTCAACCTTTTTTCTTTGAGTGCTTTGTTTCGTCCAAATCAACGTTTTTTCAAATGGTATGGGAAAGTATTTAGACGTGCACTACATCACTTCGATTACTTTTTTGTGCAAAATCAAGCAAGTCAGCAATTACTAAATAGTATTGGGGTTCAAAATGTTAAAATAACAGGTGACACAAGGTACGACCGAATTTTTGACCGCATTGCAGAACAAAAAGAAAATGAACTAATAAAAAATTGGTTGGGAGATGAAAAAGCCTTTGTTATTGGGAGTTCTTGGCCAGCAGACGAAGCCATTATTTCACCAATGATCAACAACCAAAACTGGACAAAAAAAGTGATTATAGCTCCTCACAATGTTGATAAAAAACATGTTAAGCAATTAACGATTGGACTTAAAAAAACTTACAGCTGTTACACCGAGGTAAATGGAGAGATACCTAAAGAAAGTCAAATTCTGGTATTAGACTGCATTGGCGTTTTGGCTGATGCATATAAGTATGGTGAATTTGCTTACGTTGGCGGAGCATTTGGCACTGGACTTCACAACATTCTCGAACCTGCTGGGTTTGGACTACCTGTTGTTTTTGGCCCAAAATTTTCTAAATTCCCTGAAGCACATGATTTTATTGAGAGAGGTATTGGATTTTCCGTTGAAAGCCAAACTGAATTATCCTCGAAGCTTAATCATATCGAACAACATTTAGAAGAGCTCAAATCTAAAGTTCTAGATTTTACAAATCAACAAAAAGGAGCTAGAAACAAAGTTCTTGAAGTTTTGGAGCAACAATTTCAGCTTTCAGAATAAAGACTTTTAAAATCTTCAAAAAACGTAGGATACGATTTATTCACCGCTTCACTACCTTCAATTTCTAAGGGACCATCCGCAATCGTTGATAATATTGCCGTTGCCATGGCGATTCGATGATCATTGCGCGAAGAAACCCTTCCGCCTTTTACGTTGGATTTTGAAATCATCATACAATCACCCTTCAACTTCACGTTTATCCCAAGTTTACCAAATTCTTCTTGAATGGTAATTGCTCGGTTACTCTCTTTGTGCAATAGCCTATTGGTTCCTTTAAGGATAGAAGTTCCTTCGCAGCAAGCAGCAAGAGCCGCAAGTGGAGGAAATAAATCCGGGCAATTCGTAGCATCAAATTCAAACGCTTTTAAGTTGGCTTTTTTAACTTTAACTGCATCTTGCACATAAGAAATTTCCGCACCTGCTAAACTTAACGCTTCAA
>SKGS01000144.1 GCA_007117355.1 Lishizhenia sp.
ACGGTTATTTACGCTAAAGGTGATTTTAATTTGAACCCCAAAAAAGTAGTTTCTGTTGTTGGTACGAGAAATATCACAAACTATGGTGTTCGATTAACAGAAAAGTTAATAGAAGAATTTTCTTCAGTCAATGTTCAAGTTGTTTCTGGATTAGCTTTCGGTGTTGATATTTTAGCGCATCGTTCTTGCTTAAAGCACAATATTCCAACGGTGGGTGTATTGGCTCATGGTTTAGAGCGGTTGTACCCTATTCAGCATAGAAATGTTGCCCAAAAAATGATAGAAAACAACGGTGGGTTATTAACTGAGTTTTTAATTGGAACTAATCCAGACCGAGAAAACTTCCCAAAACGAAACCGCATTGTCGCAGGAATGGCTGATGCAACCATAGTTATTGAAAGTGGAGAAAAAGGCGGCTCCTTGATCACGGCCAATTTAGCCAATGATTATAATAAAGATGTTTTCGCCTTTCCTGGAAATGTTGATCGACAGTTTTCAAGGGGTTGTAATAAGCTTATTGCTTCTAATCGTGCGCATCTAGTTCAATCAGCTGAAGAAATTATCCGACTAATGGGATGGACGAAAAATGTAGAAAATGAAGTTGTTCAAACAGATTTGTTCGAAGGATTAGGAAGCGAAGAAAAGCAAATAGTTGGTTTTTTGAAAGAAAAGAAAACTGCTTCTATTGATCAATTCGCTTTGTCTTTGAAAAAACATGTTTCTCAACTAAACGGATTACTAACTCAATTAGAACTGTTAGGAATAATTAAAGCCATACCCGGCAGTAAGTATCAATTGTGTTGAAAATACAAACGGGCTAATCATACTTATAAACAATTAATTTTTTTAATCTATTACCAATTAAATCAATAAGTTTGTTATATGAATAGCATAACTGAAATTAGCCCCTTGACTAAAGAACCCCTTCCAATTGAGGTAAGTGTGTTATTTCTTTTGTGCAAACTAGAAAGACATGACCTTGATAAGAATCAAATTGTAAGTAAAATTGAAAATGATAAATTTTCTTGGAAAGCATTTTTCGATTTTTCCATTGATTACCACGTTACGACGTTGGTTTTTCGCAATCTCAACTACCTAGAAATTCAGATACCAGAAAAATTCAAAGAGGAATTTAGAAAGCAAGTTCAATTGTTATTTGTGAGAAACTCTAAAATAGTTCATAAATGGGAAAAAATTGAACAACAATTAATTGCTAACAGCATTCAGGCAATTCCTTTAAAAGGTATTCATTTATTGGATTTATTATACGATGATATTACATTGAGACATATCAGCGATGTTGATATTCTCATTAAAAATCAAGACCTTATTAAATGTTTGAATTTGTTTGAAAAATTTGGATTTGATTATGTGGAGTCAGAGTTGCCTTCTTATGTGAAGAAATCACTTCGATTTCATTCTCCATATAATTTCAAGAAAGGTGGACTCTTGATTGATTTACATTTATCAGCACACAACAATCCGAACTTTCTAATTGACACTAACTTTTTTTGGGATAATTTAGAAGTAAATGAAATGGATAAAACGGTTAGGTTAGACTTAGAACAAACCACTATTTATGTTTTGCTTCATTTGGCCAGTAGTTTCTTTTCGGGTAAATTCAAGGTAGCAAATTTTATTGATGCGGCTGAACTTCTAAATAAATTAGATAGTAAAGCTTCTTCTGATTTTTTAGAAAGATGTAAAAATCAAGGTGTGTTGGATAAAATCACTCCATTTATTCTACTTTGTAAGATCTATTTTGATTGTAAAACGCAAATACCGTTAGTTGATGAGGCCTCCTTTAATGATGTTGAGGAAATATTTCTAGAATATTTAGTTGAAGGAAAAAGCAAAAAGTTGATAAGCCATGAGCTATATAGAAATGTTTCAACGTTTGATTATTTTTTAAGATTACCAACAATTAGTGAAAAGGTTAACGCTGCCCTTTTGTTTGGTTCATATATTCTAGTACCGAGAAAGTATTTCTTAAAAGCTAGATACGGAAAGGAAAAGAATATTGTTTTGCTTCTTTTGAATCATTTTGCTAGCTTCATTATTGCTTTCTTTAGCTTTTTTAAACGAAGGTCATTGGCTCTGAAAAAACACAGGTTATAGCTTTTTAAGCATCCATAAATTACATGCAAAATGACCAGATTCACCTAGCGGCTTAGTGAGTTTTCTAAACCCCATGCTGTAATACAATTCAACAGCAGAAGATAAACTAGGAAAACTTTCTAAATATAGGTGGGTGTAATGCATATCCATTGCGCATTTAATGCTTTTTTTAAGCAATTGTCTCCCAACACCTTTACCTCTAAATTCTTTTCTAATATAAAGTTTAACTAATTCGGTATAACCGTCAGGTAAGTTTTTGGTTGGATATATTCCACATCCTCCAATTACTTCCTCTGTGTTATCTATTGCAACCCAGTAAATGCTACCTTTACGTTGAAATAGTTCGAAAAGATTATCTGTAGTTGGGTCAGTATAAACCGTTCCATCGATGTTCATTTCAAACTCTTCTAATGAACATCGAATGATTTTCGCAAGTATAGAGTTGTGTTCTGGTGAAATTTGCACAAGTTTTATGTTTTGAGACATTAGTCAAATTTTTTTATTGTATTCCTCGGGAATCTTTAAATGCTCAGGGTTTTCACTAAACTCATTTTCGAAGTAGTCAAGTATTGCCTCTTTAATAAAGTGCTGTTGTTGCTTTTCATCCAAAGACGGAAGTTCTTTTATAAGTTCAAAGTGCGGCCAGTTATCCTCATCCCTCCCAATAAGTTTGTAAAAACCATAAGGTTCAAGAATAGTACATACTGCAACATGAAGTAATTCTGTTTTTTGTTGTTTCGAAAATTTTTGATATCCCTTGCCTAATTCCTGTACACCTATTAAAAATAAAACTGATTGAGCATCCAGCCCTCCGCCGAATATTGGCTCTAATTTTTTTAATAGTTCTTGAAACTTTATTTCTATTGCGTAATCCATATTGCAAAATTAGTTTTTTTCCTTACAACACCACCCTTATTTAGAATGATTTTAAATTAAATCGAATTAGTTCAAAATTGTCATAAAACTGTCAGGGAATTGTCCTAAACTTCTATTTTTGCTACCGATAAAAAACGCATTTTAGCGAAACGACTTAAGAAAATATTAATGAAAATGTCTAGAAATAAGATGTTTATAACTGGGAAAAGATGGCTAAGCGCTACAATGTTGGTGCTTTTCTTGTCAAGTGCATTCACTATTTTCGCACAAGATGGTGAGGCTTTATTCAAATCTCAATGTGCTACTTGTCATCAGCCCCACAGAGATGGAACTGGACCTAAGCTGTTCGAAGTACGTCAAAAATGGGAAAATGGAGGAGCAAAAGAAGGTTCTTTGAACCAATGGGTTCGAAATTGGCAGGTTGCTGCGGCGAATGACCCATATGCTGCCGAAGTTGCTAACTGGGCTCCGACAGCGATGTCTTTGTTCCCTTCTTTAACAGACGACGATATTAACGCTATTTTTGATTATGTTGATGCACAGCCATTGCCTGGTGCTGCTTCAGCTGGCGGTGGTGCAGATATGGCTGCTGGAGCTACTGAAGTAAGACAAGAGGATAATCTTGGATGGGTTTGGATTGTAATGGCAATCGTTTTTGTTGTTATCATTCTTTCAGTCGGAGGTGTTCGAAGACAACTGGCTAACTTGAATGCTCCGGAAGGTCAAGAGCCTATGACATATGGCGAAGAAATTAACTCATGGATCTGGAGAAACCGTAAAGTTGTCGGTGTAGCAGTGCTTGTAGGTGTTATTGCTGTAATTGTTACGCTGTTTCAAGGATTATACACTATTGGTGTAGTTACTTCTTATCAGCCTTCTCAGCCAATAGAATTTCCTCATGATGTGCATGCTGGTGTGAATGGAATCGATTGTAAATATTGTCATAACTCTGTAGAAAAATCTAAATCTGCTGGTATTCCGACAACCAACGTGTGTATGAACTGTCATAAACAGGTGCAAGGTGACGATGATAAAGAGATTGCTCAAATTTCTAAAATATACAAATCAGCTGGGTTCTCACCAGAAGGTGGTGGGCAATATTCGGGTGAAACTGAAAACTTAGTTTGGAATAAGGTTCATTGGCTGCCTGATCATGTGTATTTTAACCACTCACAACACGTAAAGGTTGGTGGAATTGATTGTAAGCAATGTCATGGTGATATGACAAAGCAAAAAGAGCTGCCAAGGGTTGTTCCGGTTGAAGAGCTAAATGAAGTAGAAGGAAATATTCAGTTAACAAAACCAACTTTAACCATGGGGTGGTGTATAGAGTGTCATCATGAAACTGGTGTGTCTAGTGGCCCAATGACTAATAAAGGTGGCTATTATGATGAAATTCATAGAAGACTTTTAGAAAATGATAAGTCACTTTATGAGAAATACCTTGAAGACGGAAAAGTGACGGTAAGTGAACTTGGTGGATGGGAATGTGCTAAGTGTCACTATTAATATAAACAATAGTATTGTCTTAATAAGAAAATGGCGATGAATAGAAAATATTGGAAAGGTCTTGATGAGTTAAAAGAAACTCCTGAGTTTCTAGAGCAAAGAGATCGTGAGTTCACTAAAGATGTAACAGTTGATGAATTTTTAGCGGACGATAAACTGAAAGAGACATCAACACCTCGAAGAGACTTCCTGAAGTTTTTAGGGTTTAGCGTTGCAGCGGCAACCATTGCTGCGTGTGAGGCACCGGTAGTAAAAGCTGTTCCATACGTTAATAAACCAGAGGATGTTATTCCTGGTAAAGCAACCTGGTATGCTTCTACTTATTATGATGGAAATTCATATGCAAATATTCTCGTAAAAACAAGAGAGGGTCGTCCAATTTTTATCAAAGGTAACAAAGACTATGGTCTTAATAAAGGTGCTGTAAACCCTCAAATTATCGCATCTGTACTTTCTCTTTATGATGGAGAAAGATTGCAAAATGCTATCAAAGAAGGGGAAGGAATTCAAACAGCTCTTGCTGACGAAGAGATAGTTTCTAAACTGAATAAGATTAAAGCTAAAAACGGAAAAGTTGTTGTAGTATCAAAAACATTAGCTTCACCTTCTTCTTATCGTGCAATTAAGACCTTTGAGCAATTCATAACTAGCGGTGAAGATTCAAGTGCTTCATTTGAACATGTTGAATACGATGCTGTGTCTTATGCAGGTATAAGAAAAGCGAATGAAAAGTATTTCGGTAGCGCAATAATTCCTGATTACGACTTTTCAAAGGCTGATACTATTGTGAGTTTTGCTGCTGATTTCTTAAATTCGTGGTTACTTCCAACACAGTTCACTCCACAGTACGCTGAAAGAAGAAATCCAGATGGTAAAATGTCAAAGCATTACCAATTTGAATCGAATATGTCGATTACTGGCTCGAATGCTGATGAAAGATTAATGCTAAAGCCTTCTGAAGAAGCTGCTGTTTTAGCTTCACTAATCAAAGAATGTGGTGGTAATGTTTCTGGTGTAAGTGCTACATTACCTGAAACGGTATCACCCGACGCTATAAAGATTATTGCTAAAAATTTAAAAGCAGGAAACGGATTAGTTGTTGCGGGTTCTAATAATGTAAGTATCCAACTTTTAGTAAATGAGTTAAACCGTTTAATTGGAGCTTACAGTTCAACAATAAACTTAAATAATCCAATTCATCTTTATAAGTCTGATGACGATAAAATGATGAAATTGGTTAAAGATATTACATCTGGTAAAGGTGTAGATGCTGTTATTTTTTACGGAGTAAACCCTGTTTACTCTGCGGCTAATGGAAAAGCACTTGGAGATGCACTCTCAAAAATTAGCTTGACAGTTTCAACAGCAGCATATGCTGATGAGACAGCAAGCAAGTGTAATTACATTATGCCAGACCATCATGCATTGGAGGCTTGGAATGATTTTTCACCAAAAGCTAACGAATATGCAATCGCACAACCAACTATCAGACCTTTGTTTGATACAGTTGCTGCACAAGAATCTTTCTTGGTTTGGTCAGGAAAAGCAAGAAGACAAGGAAAAGACAGTAAAGTTTTCTATGAGTTCATGCGTGAAACATGGAGAAATAACGGATTTGAAAGTGCGCAAGGTGGTTTTGAGAATTTCTGGAATACGACTGTACACAATAGCTGTATGGCTAATAAACCAGCGGCTCCTTCTCTTTTGGAGGTGAACTCTGGAGCATTACAAAGTTTAGCTTCTAGCCTTCCTAAGGCTGGTGATTTAGAAGTTGTTCTTTATCAAAAAGCTGCGATTGGTGTTGGAGAGCAAGCAGGAAATCCTTGGTTACAAGAAACACCGGATCCTATTTCTAAGGTTACATGGGATAATTACATCACTATGAACCCTAGAACTATGGAAGAACAGGGGTATAATTTGCGTATTGATCAAGAGCATGGTTGTACACTTGCCAATGTGACTGTTGGAGAAACAACATTAACGCTACCAGTTTATCCTTCACCTGGTCAAGCAATCGGAACAGTAGGAATTGCATTAGGATATGGTAGAGGAGAAAATAACGAGCGAATTGGTAAAGCAGCATACCATACTAAAGAATATGGAGGGTATGAAACCGACAATGAAGGTCAACGTAAAGTAATCGGTGAAAATGGTTTCAAGTTCGTTCAAACAGGTACAGGAGTAATGGAATATATTGCTGCTGCCTCAATTGAAAAGCTCTCTGAAACGTATCCAATTGCGACAACTCAGATTCATCAAACAGTGATGGGTCGTAATTCTGTAATTAGAGAAACAACCTTTGATATTTATACAAATCATTCTAAAGAGGCATATAACCCTGATTGGAAGTTGATGAAAATCAACGAGCACGGAGATCATGTTTATGCAGACTTAGAGGAATTTGATTTATGGGAAAAACACCCAGTTGAGCATGTCGGTCACCGTTGGGGTATGACAATTGATTTAAGTTCTTGTATTGGTTGTGGATCTTGTTTGGTTGCTTGTCAAGCTGAGAACAATGTTCCAGTAGTAGGTAAGGATGAAGTAAGAAGAGGTCGTGAGATGCACTGGCTGCGCCTAGATAGATATTATGCTTCGAATGAAGAGGCTGCAATAGGTCAGCGCATAGATAAAGACACTTTTAGTTTTTCTAAAGCAGAAAATCCTTCTGATAACCCTAAAGTGGTTCATCAGCCTATGATGTGTCACCATTGTAACCACGCACCATGTGAAACTGTTTGTCCAGTTGCGGCTACAACCCATTCAAATGAAGGGCTTAACCAAATGACATACAACAGATGTATTGGTACAAGATATTGTGCTAATAACTGTCCTTATAAAGTGAGAAGATTTAACTGGTTTAACTACCCGTCTTACAAGAAATTCACAGAAGTAAACCCAGCACAAGATGATTTAGGACGTATGGTATTAAATCCAGACGTTACTGTTAGAACTCGAGGTGTTATGGAAAAATGTTCTTTCTGTGTTCAAAAAATTCAAGAGGGTAAATTAACAGCTAAGAAAGAACAAAGACCAGTTGTTGACGGTGATGTAACTACCGCTTGTTCTGATGCTTGTCCTACTAATGCAATAACAGTAGGTGATTGGAATGATGTAAATTCAGCGGTACGAAAGTCTGCTGATGATAAGCGTGCATACCAAGCATTAGAGGAAATTGGAGTGAAGCCAAACGTTTGGTATAAAGTGAAGGTAAGAAACGAGGAAAATGCTGATTTAGCTGTTATCCAAAAGGAAACAGAAAGAAGACAGCATATCATGAATCATCATGGTGCTCACGGAGAAACAGAACATAAACACTAATAGATAAATTAGATTGTAATGCATAAGGAAGCAGCAATTAGAGAGCCTCTAATATTAGGCCACAAGACGTACCACGACATTACGGAAGATGTATGTCGTTCGATTGAGGACAAAGCACCAAAAGCTTGGTACGTACTATTTTCTATCGCGGCAATTTTAGGATTGTATGGCGTTGGATGTATTCTTTACTTACTAGGTACTGGTATTGGTACTTGGGGATTGAACAAGACCGTTGGCTGGGCTTGGGATATCACCAACTTCGTATGGTGGGTAGGTATTGGTCACGCAGGTACATTGATTTCAGCGGTTCTTTTATTGTTCCGTCAGAAATGGAGAATGGCGATTAACCGTTCGGCAGAAGCGATGACAATCTTCGCAGTATTTATGGCAGGAATTTTCCCGTTAATCCACATGGGACGTATTTGGGTTGCATACTGGGTTTTACCTTTGCCAAACCAATTCGGTTCGTTGTGGGTGAACTTTAATTCACCACTTCTTTGGGATGTTTTTGCGATTTCAACTTATTTGTCCGTTGGTTTCGTGTTTTGGTATATCGGTTTAATTCCTGATTTTGCAACAATTCGTGATAGAGCGAAAAAGCCAGTCTCTAAGAAAATGTACTCATTACTTTCTTTCGGATGGTCAGGTAGAGCTAAACACTGGAATAGATTCGAGCTAGTTTCCTTAGTACTTGCTGGTTTAGCTACGCCACTTGTATTCTCGGTTCACTCTATTGTATCTTTTGACTTTGCTACATCGGTTATTCCAGGCTGGCATACCACGATTTTCCCTCCATACTTTGTTGCTGGTGCGGTATTCTCTGGTTTTGCCATGGTACAAACACTAATGCTTGTAATGAGAAAAGCAATGCGTCTAGAAGCATATATTCACACTAAGCACATTGAGTATATGAATATTGTAATCATGGTAACAGGTTCGATTGTAGGTGTTGCTTACTTAACGGAGCTATTTGTTTCTTGGTACTCTGGTGTAGAATATGAAGCATACGCATTTATCAATAGAGCAACAGGTCCTTACTGGTGGGCATATTGGGCTATGATGACTTGTAATGTTATTTCTCCACAGCTTATGTGGTTCAAGAAATTGAGAAGAAGCTTATTGTTTACATTTATAATTTCTATTGTAGTAAATATAGGAATGTGGTTTGAGCGTTTTGTAATTATCGTAACCTCAGTACATAGAGATTATTTACCTTCTTCATGGAGTATGTTCTATCCAACTCATATAGATATCGGTATTTTTGTTGGAACCATAGGACTATTTTTTGTATTTTTCTTGTTATTTGCTAGATTCTTCCCTGTATTAGCGTTGAATGAAGTGAAAACAATTTTAAAGTCTTCCGGTGAGTCTTTCAAAGATGGAAGAGCAACAAGTCCAGCGTTTAGTTTAGAAGAACAACATTTAGCAAAAGGACATGGTTCTGATGCTGAGAATAATAATAACCATAATTAATTAAGGAAATGGCAGATACAGTTTTTTATGCAATGTATGATGATGACGACGTACTAAAGGATGGTGCGAAGAAATTGGTTGCGAAAGGTGTAAAAGTGAATGAAGTATTTTCACCATTTCCAATACATGGAATAGACCCAATTATTGGTGTTACACATACGCGACTTGGTATTATGTCCTTTATTTATGGACTTACAGGTCTGATGTTAGCGACCATCGGGATGAATTATTTTATGATTCAGGATTGGCCAATGAACATTGGAGGTAAACCAAGTTTTTCTTATCTAGAGAATTTCCTAGCGTTCGTTCCAATTAGTTTTGAATTTACAGTGTTGTGTGCTGCGCATGGTATGGCAATTACTTATTTACTTCGAAACAAAACGATTCCAGGTATTAAGGCTGATAATCCAGATCCACGTACAACCGACGATAGATTTGTTATGGAATTAAGATTGTCAGAGAATCAAAAGTTTTCTGCTGAAGAATTAGAAACCATGTTGAAAGACACGGGTATTGTAGAATTAGATCAAAAAGAATTAAACTAGTTTGCCATGAAAAATAAAAGAATAGCAACTTATTTTGTTGTTTTGGCAGCAGGTGTAACATTGTTTTCATCGTGTGTTGCTGATCCAGATTCTTCTGGCTTGGAGTACACACCGGACATGTATCGTTCTCCTGCAATAGAACCTTACATTGACTACGGAGAAATTCGTGGTAAAGAGTATAAGGAATTGAAAGAAGTTCAGAGTGCGATGCAGCCTCCACATAATGCGATTCCTTATTACGGTACTGATGCTAAGCGAGTGGCTATGATGCTTCCATACAATAGAAAAGCGAGTAGCGCAGCAAATGTATCTCATGGTCTTTATGCTAAAGATGGTTGGAGATTAAGTGATAGTTTGGATGCTGAGTATAATAATTCTGCACGTGATAAAAATCCGATTGAGTTAACGGAAGAAAACAAAGACGAATTATTTTCAAAAGGGAAAAAGCTTTACGCAAGTATGTGTGCTCATTGTCACGGAGAGAAAGGTGATGGTGAAGGCCCTATGGTTAAGTCTGGTGCTTACGCTGGTGTGCCAGATTATAAAAATTTAAAGAACTTAGCTGACGGACAAGTTTTTTACTCCATCTATTATGGAAAAGGAGCTATGGGTGCTCATGCCATGATGATTGACAAAGAAGAAATTTGGACGTTGGTACATTATGTTAATAAGTTTAGATTTGATGATTACGGTAACTTTGATGCTCAAGAAGAGAGTGATGAAGTAACCGAAGAAGTTGTTGAAGCAACAGAGGAATAAGAAAGTTTTAAAATTGAAATAATTAGAATAATGGAATTTCAAGTTTCGAATAAAGCCAAGTTATGGACAACAGTATTAATGGTTGTCGGGATAGTCTTCACTGGAATTGGTGTGGTAATGGCAATGGGTGAAGGAGGTCACCTTGGACAAAAGTTTATGGCTAATATGCTTGTGAATAGCTTCTTCTTCTTTGCTATAGGTATTAGTGCAATGTTTTTTCTTGCTTTACAATACGCTACTGAAACAGCCTGGTTTGTTGCTGTAAAACGTATAGTGGAGGCAATAGCTGGTTATCTACCCATTGGAATGGGCTTCATGCTTGTAACATTGTTAACACTTTCTTTCATGCATGGAGGTCATGTTTACATGTGGATGGATAGCGATATTATGACAAATGTAGAAAGTGATCATTACGACGAACTAGCAGCAGGTAAGGGAGCTTATTTGAATCTTCCATTTTTCTGGGTTAGAACGCTGGTTTATTTCGCAGTATATTATTTGTTCTGGAAAGGCTTTAGAGATCGTTCATTGCAACAAGATGCTAATCCAGCTGATGCGGTAAATTTACATTTCTTAAATTACAGAAGAGGAGCCTTATTCTTGGTTTTCTTTGCTGTATTTAGTTCAACAAGTGCATGGGATTGGATTATGTCCATTGATGTTCACTGGTTTTCAACATTATTTGGCTGGTACATATTTGCTGGTGCTTGGTGTAGTGCTATGGTAGTAATGGTGTTAACTACTTTATATTTGAAAAAATTGGGTTATTTACCAAAAGTTAACGAGAGCCATATTCACGACTTAGGTAAATGGACATTTGCTACCTCTTTCTTATGGTCTTATATGTTCTTCTCTCAATACATGCTTATATGGTATGCGAATATACCAGAGGAGACAACTTATTACTTAATGCGTATAGAAAATTACAAATTAGTTTATTTCGGGATGTTTTTTGTGAACTTTGTGTTCCCTATGTTAGTTTTGATGTCCAGAGACGCAAAACGTAATGCGGGAATATTAACGGTCATTGGAATAATTATTTTAATAGGTCACTGGTTAGATGCTTGGGTAATGGTAATGGGTGGTTCAATGGGGCCAACCGCTTCATTCGGACCGATGGAATTAGGCTTAGGCTTATTGTTTACCGGATTATTTGTGAAGATAATCCTAAATAATCTTACAAAAGCAGCCTTAACATCCGTAAATGATCCATTCTTGGATGAGTCATTACACCATGAAATTTAACAGAAGTAAAATAGAAATTTAATTTAAAAGGAAATGGGTACCAAATTGATTATTCTTTTAGTAATTGTTTTAGGAGTTATTGCCATTGCTCAGTTAGTTCGAGTATATGAGTTAACTGCTAAACACACAAACAAAAAGTCGGAGGAAGTTCCTCATAGAGACAATATATTCAATGCGAATATGATGTTGTTTTTTATGATATTCTTCTATGCTGCATTCATCTGGCTGATGGTAAAGTTTGGTTATACTGGTTTAGGACCAGCAGCCTCAACACATGGTATAGAGACAGACTGGTTGTTGAACCTTAACTTTGTTATCATTATTGCTGTCTTCTTCCTTACAAATACATTGTTGTTTGTGTTTGCCTGGAAATATGTAAAACGCCCAGGAGTGAAGGCATTCTTTTATCCTCACAACAATAAACTTGAAATGGTTTGGACGGTGATTCCAGCAGCGGTTTTAGCTGTAATCATTATTTTAGGATTAAGGTCTTGGAATGAAATTACTCGACCAGCAGATGAAGATTATGAAAATGTTGAGATTTACAGTTATCAATTTGGATGGACAGCTCGCTATTCTGGTGTTGATAATGTTTTAGGTGATTTTGATTATAAATTAACAACAGCGGAAAACCAATATGGTATTATGACAAGAGCAAATATTGATAATGCTCTACACATGATGCGTATAGGCGGGCCAGGAGAAGAAGGTATTGAACTGTTGGAGGCAAGATTGAACAATGAGAGCGTTGTAATGTCTAAAGCTGACAGAAAGAAATTAGAGGTTGATTTAGGTAGAAAACAAAGAATGATTCGTTTATTAGAACAAATTTCTAAAACCTACAACGATTCACTTGATAATATCGCCAACAATGACGTAGTAGTGCCAGATTCTCTAGTTTTATTAAAAGGTCAGAATTATAATTTCTCTTTTAGAGCAAAAGATGTTATTCATAGTGCATATTTCCCACATTTCCGTGCTCAAATGAATACTGTACCTGGAATGACAACATATTTTAAAATGCAGCCAATTTTCACCACAGATGAAATGCGTGAAAAAATGAATAATGATGAATTCGAATATATTCTGATGTGTAATAAAATTTGTGGCGGTTCGCATTATAAAATGAAAATGGCAGTTAGAGTGCTTGGTCCAGAAGATTATTTAAACTGGCAAAAGTCTAAAATGACTTACGATGGTTCACCTTGGTTAAACTTCACAGATGCCGAAAGAGCCACAAAAGAGGCTGAGCTTCTTGATAAATACAGAGAAATAGCATCCTCAGTAGAGGGTTAATATAATTAAATTAATAAAAGTAAAATAATAATAACATGGCAGCAGTAGCTCACGATGGACATCACGGTCACGACCACCACGAAGAAAGCTTTGTTTCAAAGTATATTTTTAGTCAAGACCATAAAATGATTGGTAAGCAGTTTCTTCTAACTGCAACGTTCATGGGTATCATTGCAATGATGCTATCCATCTTTTTCCGAATTCAGTTGGCTTGGCCTGGTGAATCTTCAGATTTCTTGAACATTTTTCTAGGTGACAGATGGGCACCAGACGGTGTGCTAAATCAAGACATGTATTTGGGTTTAGTAACTATTCACGGTACAATCATGGTTTTCTTCCTTTTAACTGGAGGACTATCTGGTACTTTTTCTAACCTTTTAATTCCATTGCAAATTGGAGCAAGAGATATGGCATCAGGTTTCTTAAACATGTTGTCGTTTTGGTTCTTTTTTGCGTCTTCAGTTATAATGGTAATTTCATTGTTCGTTGAATCAGGACCAGCAATGGCAGGATGGACTATTTATCCTCCGCTTTCTGCGTTACCACAAGCTGTGAGTGGTTCTGGTATGGGAATGAATCTATGGTTGACTTCCATGGCTATTTTCATTGCGTCATCATTAATTGGCTCTTTAAATTACATTGTTACGATCATTAACCTTAGAACGAAAGGAATGAGTATGACAAGACTTCCTTTAACAATATGGGCGTTTTTTGTAACTGCTATATTAGGAGTTCTTTCATTCCCAGTTTTATTGTCTGCGGTTTTATTGTTAATCATGGATAGAACAATGGGTACTTCTTTCTACCTAAGTGATATTATTGTTGGTGGAGAAATGCTTGATAATGTAGGTGGTTCACCAGTTTTATATCAGCATTTATTCTGGTTCTTAGGTCACCCTGAAGTATATATTGTATTACTTCCTGCTCTTGGTTTGTCTTCTGAAATTATTTCAACGAACTCAAGAAAACCGATTTTTGGATACCGTGCAATGATTGGTTCTATTCTAGCAATAGGTTTCTTATCTTTCATAGTATGGGGTCACCACATGTTCGTGACTGGTATGAGTCCTTTCTTAGGTTCTGTATTCGTATTTACGACCTTATTAATTGCCATCCCATCTGCTGTAAAAGTATTTAACTATCTTACAACATTATGGAAAGGGTCAATAGTTTATACTCCTGCTATGTTGTTTGCTATCGGATTGGTAAGTACATTTATCACAGGTGGTGTAACTGGAATCATTCTTGCAGATTCAGCGTTAGATATTGCTGTTCACGACACCTATTTCGTTGTTGCTCACTTCCATATTGTAATGGGAATGTCAGCCGTGTTTGGTATGTTTGCAGGTGTTTATCATTGGTTCCCTAAAATGTTCGGTCGAATGATGAATAAGCGATTAGGCTATGTTCACTTCTGGATTACCATTTTTGGAGCTTATGGAGTATTCTTCCCAATGCACTTCGTAGGTTTAGCTGGTGCACCAAGACGTTACTATGATTATTCTGTTTACGAAGGATTTAACGTAGATTCGTTTAATATGATGATGGACTTGAATGTAATTATTACAGTTTCTGCTATAATTGCTGCAGTAGGACAAATTGTATTCTTGTATAACTTCTTTTACAGTATATACAGAGGGCCAAAAGCTCCGCTTAACCCATGGAATTCGAACACATTGGAGTGGACAACGCCTGTAGAACACATTCATGGAAACTGGCCAGGAGAACTTCCAACAGTACATAGATGGCCATATGATTATTCAAAGCCAGGAATGGAGGAAGATTTTGTTCCACAAACAACTCCTTTAATGGAAGGCGAAGAAGAACATTAATTAATGTATATATAATTTAAAAAGACCTCTTCGGGGGTCTTTTTTTGTATTGTACTGTTTTATTAGTGGTTATTTTGAATAACTTTGTTAGAAAGTCATAGTAGAAAAAAAGTAAAAAGTGGACGAAGACTTTGATTATAGAGAAGAGCTTGATAATTCAAATGATGTTGAATTAGATAAGGTGCTGCGTCCTAAAGCATTAAGTGACTTTACAGGACAAAAGAAGGTAGTTGAGAACCTTGAAATATTTGTAGCGGCTACCAAACGTAGAAATGAACCATTAGACCATGTACTGCTTCACGGCCCACCTGGTCTTGGTAAAACAACATTGGCGAATATCATTGCAAACGAACTAGGCGTAGGTTTTAAAGTTACTTCCGGCCCAGTTCTTGACAAGCCAGGTGACTTAGCAGGACTGCTTACAAACCTTGGAGAAGGCGATGTTTTATTTATAGATGAAATTCATCGTTTAAGTCCTGTTATAGAAGAGTATCTCTATTCAGCAATGGAAGATTTTGTCATTGATATAATGATAGATTCTGGCCCTAATGCAAGAACTGTTCAAATTGCGTTAAATCCTTTTACTTTAATTGGAGCAACAACGCGCTCAGGTTTGCTTACTGCGCCTTTAAGAGCAAGGTTTGGTATCAATGCCCGGCTTCAATATTATAATGCGAAAACATTGACCTTAATAGTTCAACGTTCAAGCAGTTTATTAAAAATTCCTATTTCAGAGGAAGCAGCTTATGAAATAGCTAGTAGAAGTAGGGGAACGCCTAGAATTGCCAATGCATTACTTCGAAGAGTTCGTGATTTTGCTCAGGTAAAGGGCGATGGCACTATAACTGTGGATATCACAAACATTGCTCTCGAAGCCTTGAATGTTGACAAAAACGGACTAGACGAAATGGATAATCGTATTCTTTCTACCTTGATTGATAAATTTGCTGGTGGTCCAGTCGGAATTTCTACTCTTGCTACTGCTGTTGGTGAAAATGCAGGGACCCTTGAAGAGGTATATGAGCCTTTTTTAATACAAGAAGGATATTTAGTTAGAACTCAAAGAGGAAGAAAAGTTACCCCTAAGGCATTTGAACACTTAGGAAAACAACCTGGAATAGCACAAGGGGGATTGTTTTAATTTATCAATGATTTCTGTTACCTTTTTTCATTTAACCGAATTTTAAAAAAGACCTTCTGTAAAAAATATGGTTAATAACACGATACATCATAATACTAAGCTTGTTAAAAACATAGCAAATGAACTTGGTTTTATGTTTTGTGGTATTTCAAAAGCTGCGTTCTTGGAGGAAGAAGCTACATCCTTGTCCAATTGGTTAAAAGAAAACCGCAATGGAAAAATGTCGTATATGGAAAATCATTTCGATAAGCGTTTAGACCCAACATTATTAGTACCTGGAGCAAAATCTGTTATTTCGTTAGCTTATAATTATTACAATTTAGATAAACAAAGCGATGCTTTAGCTCCGAAAATTTCGCAATATGCCTATGGTGAAGATTACCATTTTGTCATCAAAAGAATATTAAAAACGTTTGTAAAACGTCTGAATGATGAAATTGGTGAAATTGCTGCGAGAGTTTTTGTTGATTCAGCACCAGTTTTGGAAAAAGCTTGGGCTAAAAAAAGCGGCGTCGGATGGTTAGGTAAAAATGCTAATATAATTAACCCAAAAACTGGCTCATTCTTTTTTCTTGCTGAAATAATCTGTGACTTGGAGCTATTTGCTGATGACCCGATGAAAGATTATTGTGGAACATGCACAAGATGCATAGATGCTTGTCCGACAGACGCCATTTATGAACCGTATAAAGTTGATGCAAACCGCTGTATTTCATACTTAACAATCGAATTAAAAGACGAAATTATCCCTTCGGAGTTTTCTGAAAAAATGGAAAACTGGATGTTTGGTTGTGATATTTGCCAAGATGTGTGCCCATGGAATAAATTTTCAAAACCGCACAATCAAACAGCTTTTCTACCACATGAAAAATTATTGGGGTTAACAAAGAATGATTGGCAAGATCTAACCGAGGAAATATTCTCAGAAATTTTTAAAAAAAGCGCGGTTAAACGAACGAAGTTTAAAGGACTAAAGAGAAATATTGACTTTGTAATAAATCCATAAAAAAAAGAGCTGCGTTTGCAACTCTTTTCTTTCTAATTAAATGTTGGCTTTAGCCTTTCTAAATGCTTTAATAATTATTGAAGGATAAATATGACCAAATTCTAAGATACACCAATCTTTGAAAGATTGAAGCTCAGATGAGTCTTTTATCCAACTAAGCGCCTTGTTTAATTCTTTTTTAAACAAGTGTTTATCAAAACTCACTTTAATCAGGATTGTTTTACATAACTCTACCATAACCAAATCGTTTTTGAATGCGATTTAAAATTAATAAAAAATTATGAAACTCAATTGTTAAAAATTGCTACACAGTTATTAATTATTGGGGTTCATTTCCTAAACACCTGTATTTCTTGATTTTTTGACATTCTCATTTAACCGATTTGTGTTTTTCTGAGCAAATATTAACAATATTCTGAACAAGGTTATCTAACAAAAATATGTTTAACCAATCAAACAGCATGTCCACTCATCCATTATTAAAAGCTTCTTAAACATATTCTTTCGTCATTTTATTAGAATTATCTAACTTGCACCAAAAACATGCGATTATGAAGAAACTATATTTATTGTTATTTACTGTATGGAGCGGAATATCAATCGCTCAAATGCCAGATGTGGAACGATGTATGACTCCGCAAGCCATTCTCCATCAAGATGCAAAAACACCAGGTTATGCAGATTTAGTTAGAGAACAATTTGAGCTAGCGAAAAACACTCCGGTCATGAAGTCTGATGAGGAATATGTAATTCCCGTTGTGTTTCATATCGTTTGGAATTCTCCTCAAGAAAATTTAGCCGATAGTATTATTCACAGACAAATTGAACTTCTGAATCAAGATTTTGGCAGAAAAAATCCTGATACTATTAATATGCGTGAAGATTTTGATATCGTTAAAGGAAATCCGCGTATTCAATTTAAGCTTGCAACCATAGACCCAGACGGAAACCCAACGACCGGTATTACTAGAACGCAAACGAATAAAACTTCTTTCTTTGATCTTTCATTTCTTACTGCAGGATTCGATGTGCTAGAAGAAGTAAAACAAACAGATAATGGAGGAATGGATCCATGGAATCAAGAAAGATATTTGAATATTTGGGTATGTAACATGTCGTTTTTAGGTCAGACATTTTTACTTGGATATGCGACACCACCAGATGGACTACCAAACTGGCCGCAAGGAACAACAGATGGTTTAAGTGATGGAGTAGTAGTTCAGTACCAAACTGTTGGTGATAATAACCCTAATATGTTAGACATGGGGCAAGGTGCTATCGAGGTAAAAGGCAGAACGGTTACTCATGAAATAGGACATTACCTAGGGCTAAGACATATTTGGGGCGACGGTGACTGTGCAGAAGATGACGGAATTGACGATACACCAAACGCAGATGATCAATCGAATTTTGATTGTGACGACACCAAAAACACCTGTGTGGATGATATTTTTGGTATCGACCTACCTGATATGATTGAGAATTACATGGATTACTCAGCAGAGACCTGTCAAAACTCATTCACCAAAGGTCAGGCTATGCTTATGCGAAGCGTTCTCGAAAACCAAAGAGAAAAATTAATCAATAATAATCCTGCTAATACAGCAGAGGCCGTTCTTCCTGATTTTTCTATTTATCCAAATCCATTTGATAACGATGTTACGATTTCTATAAAAAACGGAAAAATGGATTACCTTGAAGTAAGGGATATTACCGGAAAATTAATTATGGAGGAAAAAGTTACACAAGATATACACCATATAAATACATCTCATTTGCAGAAAGGAGTGTATATCGTTTCGTTTAAGAACTCAGGTCAACAGTTAGGTTCTCGAAAAATTGTAAAACATTAAAAAAGAATAAAATATAATTTCTAAAAAATGCAGCGTCAGCTTACGTTGCATTTTTTGTAAGGTTACTTTTTTTAACAATAATTCATTTTTTTGGTAAAAAAATTTTGTTTTCTCTTTCTTTCATCTAACTTTGTTTGTTAACAAATTTTAAAAATAGGTTTATGAAGAGTATTTACAAATTATTCGGCATACCATTGCTGCTATTTATTTTTAGCGGCTTTGGGTATGGACAATGTGACATTGCGGTAACAATGTCTTCAGGCTCCCAAAACTGGGGGGACAACACAAATTGGCGTCTAGAAGATTCAGACGGTGTAGCGGTTTTAACTGGAGGGACTTATGGTATGAACTATAACGATGTTCAAAACCATGTTGCAGTTAATCCGCCTTACACTTTAATAATCACTGTAAATGCCAATACTTGGTGTGATAATGATGGGAATTACTTAGTGACCGTTGGTGGTGTTACGGATTTGTCAGGTAATCAAGCTTCAATTGAATGTGGTGGTGAGTTGGTTTTGCCATTAAATACAGATTTGACGGAATGCATCCCCTCATGTTTTGCACTGAATGCTACAGTTTCGTTGTTTGGACTAAGTGGTGCTGAATTAACTTGGACTTCACCAGAAAACTCTGAGCAAGTTACTATTGAGTGGTCAACATCTGACTTTACCCCCGGTGAAGGTCAAGAAGAAGGTAGTACTATTTCAACAGAAGATTCTGAAACTTTTGAGGATTTAGAAGCAGGTGAGACATACTTTTTTTACTTGCAGAATGACTGTGGTGTGGACGATGGTTTAAGTTCTTGGGCTGGTCCGTTTACGGTTTTTGTCCCTGGTCCTGGCGACCAATGTGAAACCGCAATTGAAGTAACTTCACTACCTTATTTTGATGAGGGCACAACTGCTGATTATACAGACTTTTACTCAGGTGCTCCCGGTGCATCATGTGGCGTGACTAGTTCTTACCTAAATGGTGATGATGTGGTTTATGCATATACTGCTGATTTTTCTGGTTTATTGAACGTTCAAATGAATCCAACAGCAACATGGTCTGGTATTTTTGTGTACGAAGATTGTGCAGATATCGGTGTAAAATGTATTGCAGGAGAAGGAAATAGTACATCTAATTTAAGAGAGTTTGATCTTGATGTTGAAGATGGAAAGACATATTATTTTGTTATTTCTACTTTTGCAACTCCACAATCAACGGGCTATACTTTTTCATTGAGTAGTTGTTTTGCTCCTTCAGACTTACAAGTAACATCCAATTTAACAACTTCTGTGACCCTTGAGTGGCAAGATGAAAATGGTGGTACATCATGGGGAGTTCTTTATGGAGAATCAGGTTTTGATACTCAAACAGAAGGTGAAACCATTATTGTTGATGAAACGAACGCAACAATTGAAGACTTAATAGAAGGTCAAGAATATGAATTTTATGTGTATTCAATTTGTAATGAAGATAACCAAAGTAATTTAGCTGGTCCAGTTATTAAGGCGGTTAGCTATTGTGTTCCACTTACAACGAGTACCCTAGATTACATTACAGAATTTTCAACAACCAATGCGGTTGATAATATTACTCATTCCGTTGGTGCATATCCGACAAACCCAAATGGATACCTAGATTTAGTAAATGATTTTACTATTTCTCAAGCTCCTGGAGCGTCTTTTGACTTTTCAACAACTTTCACTGACGCTTCAAACGCTGTAAGAATTTGGGTGGACTGGAATAAGAACTTTGAATTTGAAGACGATGAAATAGTGTTTCAGTTAGCAGGTGCTGGTGCTGCAACTAAAACTGGTACTATTGAAATCCCTAGTGATATTGAACCAGGTGATTACAGAATTCGAGTAAGAACAAGATTTGGTACAGGTACCTTCCCTGGTGCTTGTGACGTTTTTTCTTTTGGATCAGCACATGATTATACCTTAGAGGTATTAGGCTGTGAGTTTGCTGCTGTCACTGGCATTAATGCAGACAATATCACTTCAGATGCGGCAACAATCACATGGAATCAAGGACTTGCATCAGCTTGGAATGTAGAATATGGACCATCAGGTTTTGTTCAAGGCGAAGGTACAGTTATCGAAGATGTTGATGTGAATATGGTTGAAATTTCTGGATTAGATTTTGATTCAGAATACGATGTATATGTTCAGGCTATTTGTGAAGACGATGTGACTTCTCCTTGGTCTGCACCAACATCATTTACAACAACTGTTTTGTGTCCAACTCCTTCAAATCTTTCCGCTGAGAACATCGTTGATGAAAGTGCAGACTTAACTTGGAGTGAAAATGGTTTTGCTACTACTTGGAACATTGAGTGGGGCGAAGGAACCTTTGCTCAAGGTGAAGGAGATAACATTGAAAGTGGTGTTACGACAAATCCTTTTACGCTTACAGGTTTAACAGAATCTACAACGTATTCTTATTTTGTGCAGGCTGACTGTGGTGATGGTGAAGAAAGTGAGTGGGCTGGCCCTTTCACGTTCACAACTGATTTAACTAAAATTTCTCAGCTGCCATTCCTTGAAACATTTGAAGAAAATTCTTCAACGCGTGACTTCTGGACACAAGTGCAAGAAGCTGGAAACGGAAACTGGACGTATGCAACAGGTTCATCTGGTGGTTCAATTACCACTGCGTTTGAAGGTGACTTAAATGCTCGTTTTGTTAGTCAATTAGGCACAAACTCTCCAAGAACTGTTTTAGTTTCTCCTGTATTTGATTTATCAGCGGAAACTGAACTTGAATTAGCATTTTATTATGGTCAAGAGAGTTGGGGTGCTGATCAAAATGAATTAAAAGTTTACTATCGTTTAGATGTAACTGAGCCTTGGATTGAGTTAGAGCATTACACAGAAAATGTTGGATCTTGGAAGCTAGGTACAATTATCTTAACAGAGTTTTCTGATAACTTCCAAATTGCATTTGAAGGAATCAACAACTTTGGTCGTGCGAATGTACTGGATAACATTAACATCCAACGTTGTCCTAGACCATTAGATGTAATGGTAGATAATATTGCTGCTACATCGGCTGAGATTTCTTGGACAGAAAACGGAGATGCAACAACATGGAACATCGAATATGGTCCAGTTGGTTTTACTCCTGGTTCAGGAACGCTTATTGAAGGTGTTGATGAAATTCCTTATTTATTAACTGGGTTAACGCAAGAGACTAGTTACGAAGTGCGTGTTCAAGCAGATTGTGGAGCTGAACAAAGTGCTTGGTCTGAAGGTGTAGTGTTTGAAACATTATTGTCTTGTCCTGTTGTATCTGGTATCAACTTTACTAACGTTACAGCTACATCGTTTGATGTAAACTGGACTGCTGGTGGAGATGAATTATCATACATTGTTGAATTGATTGAACAAGGAGGTACACCAACAGGTTCAGGTGTAACTGTAACTGGAACATCTACTTCTTTTGAAGATTTAGATCCTGAAACAGATTACACTGTGATTGTAACTTCAGTATGTGAGGACGAAATTACTAGCCCGAACATAACTGGAAATGTGACAACATTGCCAACGTGTTTAGCACCAACGTCTTTTGTTTCTTCAAATGTTACTGCAACTTCTGTTGACTTAGCATGGACAAACAATAGTACAAGTGATGATTTCATCATTGAGTTTGGTGAAACAGGATTTACTTTAGGAACAGGTGAAACAGTTTCAGGTACAGGTACTTCAATTACGATTGAAGATTTAGATCCTGAAACAGATTACTCTTTCTATGTTTATTCTGATTGTGGTGATGATGACCTTTCTGCTCCAGCAGGACCAAGAGACATTACTACGCCTCCAACTTGTCCTGGACCTACTGATTTAGTAGCGTCTAATCCTACTGCATTTACAGTAGATTTAGCATGGACTAATAACAGTACAAGTGATGACTTTATTGTTGAGTATGGAGAAGCTGGATTTACTTTAGGTTCTGGTGAAACTGTTACGGGTTCAGGTACATCTGTTACAATTGAAGATTTAGATCCTGAAACGGCTTATTCGTTCTATGTGTATTCTGATTGTGGTGATGATGATGTATCGGCTGTGAGTAACGTTGCAAATGCAACAACAGTTGAGACTTGTCCTGCACCTACAGCTGTAACAGTAACA
The DNA here is from genome assembly GCA_007117355.1 of Lishizhenia sp. Taxonomy (GTDB): domain Bacteria; phylum Bacteroidota; class Bacteroidia; order Flavobacteriales_D; family Crocinitomicaceae; genus CSBr16-161. The sequence goes on from SKGS01000144.1 coordinate 23,099, forward strand.
GAAATCACTCAGAACTCAGCATTAGTTTCTTGGACATCTAATGGTGAAGAAACAGAATGGTCTATTGAATATGGTCCAGCTGGATTCGAGCAAGGCGAAGGTGAAGTTGTCGATGGTATCGAAGAAACTGAATTCTTGTTAGAAGGTTTAGAAAACACGACTGCTTACGATGTATATGTTATTGCGGTTTGTGCTGAAGACGACTTGAGTCTATCTGCATCTGCATCATTTGATACAGAAATCGGCTGTGGTGGAACTTTCTATGACAACGGAGGTCCTGAGGGAGATTATTTACCAAACTCTAATGAAGTGTATGTAATCTGTCCTGAGAATGAAGGTGATTATGTTACAGTTACATTTAATTCGTTCCACACGGAAACAAACTGGGATGGTATTTATGTTTTTGATGGAGATGATATTACTGCTCCAATGATTGCAAGTGATAATGCTGCTGGATTTGGACCAATGACGCAACCAGGTGCTTACTGGGGAACAGATATCCCTGGGCCATTTGAGCCTTCAGAAGACAATGAGACTGGATGTATAACGATTCAGTTCTTGTCTGATGGTTTTGTGCAGTTCGCTGGATTTGAAGCAACAGTATCTTGTGCACCTTGTTCACCAGAGCCAGTGGCTGATGTATCAGAACAAGTATGTCGATTGGATGATGTTGTAAACTTGTTAGAATTAACTGGTTTAACAGAAGAGGAGGTAGCAGGTACGTTTACGTTACCTTTGTTGCCAATCGCGTTAGATGGATTTGATGTTAACGTTGGTGCAATGCCAGCTGGAACATACGAAATTTTCTACACAGTAAACACACCGTGTGTTGATGACACTACCGTGATTACTTTAGAGGTTTTCCCTCCATCTTCTGCGGGTGATAACGGTTCTATAGATGTTTGTAGAAACGAGCCAGTCAATTTATTTGATGGTTTATTAGGTAACATTGACTTAGGTGGTACTTGGTTTACTCCAACAGGTCAATCACTTCCAAACTCTGTGTTTATCTCTCCTAACATTCCAGGTAGCTACAACTATGATTACGTTGTTTCAAACGGTATTTGTCCAGCAGATACTCAGTTTGTAGAAGTAATTGTAGGTCAGTGTGACTACTTGAATGTGAAAGAACAAGAGATGGGCGAAATTGCAGTATATCCAAACCCTGCTAGTGACGTGATTAATGTTACTAACGGTACTACTTTTGACAACTTGAATATCGAAATTCATGATGTTAACGGAAGATTGGTATATGCTCAAGCAAATGCGTTGAATAGCTCTGATAATGCAACTGTTTCAATTGCACATTTAGAGAAAGGTATTTACACTGTACGCGTATTCGGTGCTGAAAGTCAACGTACTTTCAAAGTAGTGAAACACTAGTAAAGTTGTAAAACGAAAAATAGAAACGGTCTAGCCTCTTGGTTAGGCCGTTTTTTTTTTTAAGATTGCGCTGAACACTTATGTGTTTTGGAAATTGAAAAAGGAAAAGTGCTTTATGATTAGTAGAGTCGAACGTTCGTTTCTCTACTAATATCATTATTATATATGACTTTAAGAAGTTGTATTTTTCAATAATTGTAATTGTTAAATCAGCAATGGTAACTCCACAAATTTATTCTTCATGAAATTTAATCCTCGAAATGATTGAAGAAAATTATTGGAATTTTGTATATTTGATATGTTAAACTACTATAGTTTAATATTTATGAAAATCATTGGATTTTAAAAAGTAGTTTAGACCTTAATTCATTGTTTTTGATGTAATTCTAAGTGAATTATCTACGGAACTGAGGATATATTAAATATGGTGCCATGTTACTTTTCTTTTCATTTCGATGTGCTATACTTAATATTTTGATTAATACACTTCGAGTATTAATCTTTATGTTGTGTTATCACAATACTATTTTATTAGGTCAAACATTTACTAATGTTTCAGATTCTATTCCATTAAATATTGGTTTCTCGTCTTCGGATAAATGGGGGTCTGGGGTAAGTTTTTATGACTTTAATCAGGATGGTTGGGATGATATTTCTATTTGCATGGAGAATGACTCATTGGTGTTTTTTATGAATGACAATGGAGTTTTGATAGAAGTTTCGTCATTTGTGTTTGGTGATGGTGCCGTAAAACATTTACTATGGGTAGATTACGACAATGATGGACATTTAGATCTTTTTGTTTCAGTAAAAGATGGACAGTATAGACTGTTTAAAAACGATGGGAACTTTAATTTTTCTGATGTTACTGTTGCAGCAGGGTTATCTATGAGTAACGCAAGTCATTGGGGTGCATCATTTGCAGACATTGACAATGATGGTTATTTGGATTTATATTTGGCAAAATATAGTGCTGGGTTTCTAGAAACTGATTTAGACCGATTAAACCAACTTTATCACAATAATGGCGATGGTACATTTACCAATATTACCTTAAGTGCAGGTGTTGGTGATAGTATTAGACCTTCATTTCAAGGAATATGGTTTGATTATGATTTAGATGGTTACACAGATCTATATGTAATCAACGATAGGGTCCTTTGGAATAATACCCTTTACAGAAATAATGGGGACTTAACTTTTACAGATGTAACAGAATTTGCTGGTTTGGGAATGCATGGCCAAGACCCAATGACTTTAACAATTGGAGATTTTGATAATGACGGAGATTTAGATATCTATTTGACAAATACAGGTGCTATTCCGAGTTTACAAAAAAAAGCGCGCTTGTATGTCAATAATGGCGACGGTACTTTTACCAATCAAGCAGAACAATTTGGAGTTGATTGTAGTCACTGGTCATGGGGAGCGCTATGGATCGATTATGACAATGATACTTGGCAAGATTTACTAGTTGCTACAGGCTTGCCAAATACGGTTGTGAACCAAGACACTCTTAATCATTTTTACATCAACCAAGGCGGTCAGTATTTTACTTTAGATAATTCTCCATTTCCATCTGAATACATCACTAAATCTTATTCATTAGCAAAAGGCGACATCAATAATGATGGTTATGCAGATATTTTAATACTAAATAATGAACCTGATGAGCCATTTTTGTGGCAAAACAGTGGTGGGAGTAATAATTACATTAAAATTACACCTCAAGGAACAGTCTCTAACAAGATGGCTATCGGTACATGGGTGAAAGTATTTGTTGATGGTCAACAATATACCAAGTACACCTTTTGTGGCGAGAATTACATAGGACAAGATTCTCAACATTTGATTTTTGGATTAAGCACCGCCAATAATGTTGATTCTTTAATTGTTACCTACACAAGTGGACACACAGATAAATATTACAATTTATCCGTGAATAAAAGTTATGTAGTTACAGAAGGAGAAACTTTAACAGCTTCCATTGTTGATAGTTCTAGTGGATTTCTTTGTGTTGGTGATACGATTCAAATAAATCTCCAAGGTAATTCTTTTACCCAGGTTACTTGGAGCAACGGCGACACTAGTAATGTTATTAATGTTTTTGCTAGTGGTCTCTATTATGCCGCATTGCAATCGGAGCAAGGAGTTCTTTATTATTCTGATACAGTAGAATTAAACTTTTTACCTGCACCTTTTTTAGTTGAAGATATAACAAACATTTCATGTCATGGAGGTAGTGATGGCGCAATAACCATTAATGAAGTTCCTTCTCATATGCTTCCTTTCAATAGTTCAATTTTATGGTCAGATAGTTCAAGTACATTTTCTTTG
>SKGS01000280.1 GCA_007117355.1 Lishizhenia sp.
CACCATTTGCAGATAAATATATTAAAATATGTGCTTCAAAAAGTAGTAATTTAAGTCTTTCTTCTTGCGTCCATCTAGATGATTCTATGTTATTAGAAAATAAAAATTTAGCAGCATAACCGAAAGAAATTCCTGTTGGAAAAAAGTAAGAATGTAAGAATTTATTCTTGTTTATTCCATTTAATTCAGGAATAGAAAGTTCAATTGTATTCTTTTGAACCAATTCAAAATATTTAGAAATCCAATTTTTTCCTCCAGGTTCAAGCATTTTTCGAAATATCAACACAAAATTACAAAAAACAGGATGAAAGTTACACGGGAATATTTTATTACAATGTTAACCTACAATATTTCTATCTTTGCACTATGGGAACATTACGTCAAAATAGAATTGAAAAAGTAATTCAAGAGGAAGTTGCAAAACTTTTTCAAAGAGAAGCAAGAACAATATGCCTAGGTGCGATGGTCACGCCTACTGTGGTAAGAATAACACCTGATTTAAGTCTTGCTCGAGTATTCGTTAGTATTTTTGCTGGCCCTACCAAGGAAGAAGTTATCAGTAGTATTCTTTTGAATAAAAGCAAAATAAAGGGTGAAATTGGTAAAAGTCTAAAAAATATGAAGAAAATTCCTGAGCTTGATTTTAAAATTGACGACTCTTTAGATTACGCAATGGAAATTGACAAACTCCTGAAAAAGTAAACGTTGAATGTATCTTACTTCATAGCTAATCGATATTTCAAGGCCAAAAAGTCGCGAAATGTAATTCATTTAATAACATTGATTAGTGTTGTTGGAATTGCTGTTTCTACCGCTGCACTAATTATTTTACTTTCTGCTTTTAATGGAATAGAAAATCTAGTAAAACAACTTTACAGCGATTTTGACCCACCACTAACTATTCGTTCTGCAAAAGGAAAAACGTTTAATAAAAACTTTATTCCAACCGATAAACATAGAGAAGATATTGCTATCACTGATGTTATTAATGCAGTTGAAGAAGTAGTAATATTAAAACACGAGCAAAAATGGGTTCATGCAAAAATGTTAGGAGTGGACACCAACTTTCTGACTATTTCATCTATGGAAAAACACATTGTTGATGGTGAAAATAAGCTCTTTGAAAACGAAACACCACTTGCAATATTTGGGGCTTATGTCTTGGATAAATTGGATGGATACATTCCACATGAAGACATGCCACGGGAAGTAATAACTTTTCATGTCCCTTTGAGAGAAGGAAAAATAAGACCTGGAAAAAATCCTCTTCAAACCAGAAGAGTAGAAGTTGCCGCAAGAATGAATTTCAACAAAGAGGTGAATGCTGAATACGTGGTTGTCCCCTACTCTTTCGCTCGTGATTTATTAAATTATGAAGAAGATGTCTCTGCAATTTATTTAGGTGTTGAAAGTAATGCCAACCTTAAAGAAGTGAAAAAGCGTATTCAGTCCATCGTTGGAAATGATTTTGAGGTTAAAACAAACTTCGAAAAGAATGAACTTATTTTCAAAACAAGTCAAACCGAGCGCATCATCGTATTTTTCATACTTGTATTCATTTTTATCCTCTCCTCATTTAACCTAATTGCATCTATCGTAATGATGTATGTAGAAAAAAGGCAGGATATAAAAACGCTCTACAGCCTTGGAGCTACAAAGCAATTAATTTTCAAGGTGTTCTTTTTTCAAGGACTTTTAATTAACCTCAGAGGTGTTCTTGCCGGACTATTTATCGGTTATGCTGTTGTTTTGACGCAACATCACATAGGGATATTAGAAATGCCAGGTTCCAGGGGAGAATATTTCCCAATGCTACCAACTTGGAATGATGCTTTTTTTATTCTCTTCACCGTCGGAATATTGGGATTAATTATTGCTTATTTCCCTTCTCGATTTTTGGTTTATAGAACTAAAAATAAAGAAGTTGCTTCTAATGTTTGAAATCAATTTTCAACTTAATCGTTTTAACCCTAAGGCTTTATATAAACAGTCATTGGGCTTGAATTAAATCGAGCAATAACATTTCCTCCTGCACTTGTAACCTCTTGTGCTGTGACATTCTTAGAACGTCGAATGGTAAATTGCGCATTTTCTAATACCAAGTTTTGAAGTTTATCTTGTGTCAACATTATACTTGTTGCTCCTACTCCCGTTTGTGTAAAAAGTTGAGAACTTGCAAGTCCTGGACTTACAATAACAACGGTTACAACTTCATCTTGACCAACAGGAGAGCCTATCCAAGTTAATTCAAAATTTTCAGTACGAGAAAGTGTATCTATACCAGTTGGAAAATCAATCGAATCAACCATAGTTACAGTATTATTGAATTCATTTCCATCAACATCAATGTAGTAAAAGTTTCCCGACGTTTTTACTCCGATAAATTCTTTTTCATAGAGTGCTAAAAGTGGTTTAAATGGTATAATATCGCCATCAATTGTAACTTGAGCTGGCTCCGCTAATTCTAACTTTGTCCCAGTTACATTACTAAAATGGAAATTCGCCCGAGCGTAGGTTATATCTTGATTACCGCTATAATCTAGAACATAACTTGCGAAAATTTTATCTTGATCCACTGAATCGGACGACTCTTTTTCACAAGAAATTAAAACAACCATAGAAAGGGCAAAAATCAAAAACTTTTTCATAGTATTATAGTTTAAATAGCGTAAACAAGTTTCAAAACTACAATAAAAGCCCTAAACAGACAAACGCACATCATTTTACTTACAAGCCGCCAAAAAACTAGTAAGACGGAAGAACCGGTTTATTCTGTAAAATACCCTCAATGGCGTTCATTATCTCATCTGTAATTTTATCTCTGTAATTCAATGCGTTTAAATTTTCTTCCAACTGACTTACTTTAGATGCACCTAAAAGAACGGTGGACACATTTTGATTATTCAGACACCAAAGCAATGCTAATTGAGCGGTACTGATATCCAACTCCTTCGCTAATTCCGAAAGCTTCCTAACCTTTCCGATTATTTCTTCTGTGTAAATTCGCTCTTTTAACCAATCCAGTTCTTCTCGACCAAGTCTTGTATTTTCTGCAAATCCATCATTGTATTTACCTGTCAGTATTCCTGAAGCCAATGGTGACCAAATAGTCGTTCCTAAGCCTACTCCTTTATAAATCTCTGAATACTCCACTTCCACCTTATCACGAACTACCATATTGTATTGAGGTTGTTCGACTATTGGTGCTATTAAATGATGCTGAGCAGCAAATCTATGAGCTTCCATAATCTCTTGAGCACTCCATTCGGATGTTCCCCAATACAATATTTTTCCTTGCATAATTAATTGATGCATGCTCCAAACAGTCTCTTCAATTGGCGTACTTTTATCAGGTCTATGACAAAAGTACAAGTCTAAATAATCCACTTGCAGTCTATTCAACGCAGCGTGGCAAGCTTCAATAACATGTTTTCTGTTCAACCCCCTTTGAGTTGGCAACTTACCTCCTGTACCGAAAAAAACCTTACTCGATACAAGGTAACTATCCCTAGACCAATTGGCTTTTTTGAGGATTTTACCCATAACCTCCTCTGACTTACCATGCGCATAAACTTCAGCATTATCAAAGAAGTTAACACCCGCATCATAAGCCTTATGCAGTAACTGCTCGGACAGTCGTTCATCTATTTGGTTGCCAAAAGTAATCCATGATCCGAAAGAAAATTCACTCAAGTAAAGACCGGATTTTCCCGTTTGCCTATATTCCATTTTCGCTGATTTAATTTCCAACTTCTAATGTAAGACAAACATATCAATTAGGCTATTGTTTTACAGATTTTTTTGACCAGTTTGTATTTTGTATAATGTTAAGTTTCTGCTGGTTGATTTAGAAACGTCAGCGAAATAATTCGTTTAGGAACTCGACTTTTAGAAAAAGAAAGAAAAGTTAAATTATTTAGCAATCTAACGCCTAATCGTCCTAATATCTAATTCAGTATTTGAAGCCCCTTTTAAACGATTCACTTTGTTACGGAAAGAATCACTCGGCCTATTGCATAAAGTTAAACGTTGTTTATCAAACTTAGTAAATCCTTAGCGAACAAGCAGGGTGTGTTATAATTCGCTAAGGATTGTAAACGTCTTAATATCCGAACTACCACGTCAGTGTCTCCATAATTCTAAACAACTCTGGTTCCACAAACTCAAGAACTGGTTTTAGCGAATCAAAATTCGGTCTTGCATTAAAATATACCACACCACTTAAGAATACATCAGTACTATCGGTGATGTAAAATTGAAATGGAGAAGCCACATTTCCTTCTAGAGCAAATAATGTACCTCCTGCTCTACCCGATTCATTCACTAAAGTAGAATCATAAATTGCAGTAGCTTTAACTTTGTGTTCATCAACTTTACTCAGGGCGTAATCTATGTACGCAGCTAATGATGTATCCATTTGAATCACTGACAAATGCAATGTTCCGTTTAAACTTCCGAAAGAAATATCTCTATTACATTTACCATTTGGTGCTTTATCAACATTGAAGAAATCTGGTATTTCAAATGAAAAGCCACAATCGTCTTTGTATGGAATGATATTTTTATCAGGAAATTCCATGCGTAAATAAGTAGGAGGTTTAGGAATTGGCCGTTTATTATTTGTACAAGATATCGAAATACACATGACAACAGTAAAAAGTAAAACAAATAATGAGTGACTAATTTTCATATTCTTGTTTATTTAAACGAATGATTTTTATTCTTTTTATTCTTTTCATATCAGCTGCTTCTACAACAAATTTTAAGTTATCGAATTCGTATGACTGTTTGTTTTTCAATATCTCACCACATTGTTCTACCAAAAATCCAGCGAGAGAATCCGCTTCACCTTTTACAGCTTCGAAATTTTTTCCATCGATATCCAATACTTTATAAACATCTACTAATGCTGTTTTTCCTTCAAAAATAAATGTGTTTTGATCGACTTTTGTGTAAGTGATATCTTCATCATCGAACTCATCAGTTATTTCTCCAACTATTTCCTCCAATACATCTTCTAAAGTAACAACACCGCTTGCCCCACCATATTCATCAACAACAACTGCCATGTGTATTTTTTTCTCTTGAAACTCTTTTAATAAGTCATCAATTTTTTTGTTCTCAGGAACAAAAAAAGGTGCTCGAATTAAAGCATTCCAATCAAAATTTTCTTTTTCATTTAAAAAAGGAAGTAAGTCTTTGATGTAAATTATTCCAATCACTTCATCAAACGTTCCTTTGTAAACAGGAATCCTAGAATATCCTGATTCTACAATCATTTCTAATAGTTCATGGTAATTTAATGTAGAATCTATAGCAACAGTATCCACTCTTGAACGCATAATCTGTTTCACATCCGTATTACCAAAATTCACAATACCTTCTAATATTTTGTGATCTTCTTCTGAAGAGTTCTCTTCTCGAGTCAATGCAATAGCCGTTTCCAAATCCTCAGCTGAAACGTCAATGGCTCTTTTTCTGGCTGATTTAAGAATAATTTCAGTTCCATTCACTAACCAATTTTGCATCCAAGAAAATGGTGGAATAACTTGCAATTTAGCTAAAGGTTTTGCCATAAACAGTGATAACTTCAAACTATTTCTATTCGCATAAACTTTAGGAATCAACTCTCCAATGAGTAAAATAATGAAGGTAATGCCAACAATCTCTGAAAACAACCTCAAATAATCTGTATTTCCTTGGTTGATTGGATAAAAGACAGAAAACAAATAACTTGATAAGACGATAATAGCAACATTTACAAAGTTATTTAAAATCAATATTATCGCTAGTAATTCCTTGGGGTGTTGAAGTAATTCTAGTACAGAGGTTGACTTATTATTTTTCAGTTCATTAAGTTCTTGCTTATCATTGGGAGTTAGCGAAAAAAAAGCAACTTCCGAGCCAGAAACAAGAGCTGAAAATAACAACAATAACATCAAGACGATTAAAGCAACAATAATAGACCAATCTATATTTGAGCCAAGATATGTGGATAAAGTAAAAATAAAACTATACGGTTCCGGGTCGTCCATTAATTATTGTATTAACTAAAATGGTAAATCATCGTCATCATCTAAATTTGTCATTGACTCTGGCATTTGCATATTTGGTTTTTGTGGAGTACCATCTGATGGATAATTTGATGTTGAAGGAGCTGAGTTGACCTCCCCACGAGAAGAAAGCATAGTCATATTATCTGCTACGACTTCTGTTGCGTATTTTGTTTGACCTGCTTCATCTTGCCAAGATCTTGTTTTAATTTTTCCCTCAATATAAACTTTCTGACCTTTAGTTAAATATTTTTCAGCAATATCAGCTAAACCTCTCCAAAGAACAACATTATGCCAGTCTGTTATATCACGTCGTTCACCAGTGTTTTTATCTGTGTAAGACTCTGATGTAGCAATAGAGAATCGAGCTAATTTAGCACCATTTTCCAGCGTACGAACCTCTGGATCTTTACCCAAATTACCGATTAAAATTGCTTTATTAACACTTCCTGCCATGAATTAACGAATTTACTAAATGTAGTCTAAATTTAATACAAATATAGAAAAAATACACTTCATTAAACATTCAACATTCGTAAAACAAATACCTTGAACAACATATCACTAATTCAACAATAAATGAAGTGTTTTACAAACTCAAACTACAACGAAAATATCTCGATTTTTCATGAATCTAGTTGTCCAAAACCATAAAAATGTTATTTTTGCGCAAACATTTACAATATGACAGAAAGAGGCCCAGCAGTGCTCGTGCTTGAAGATGGAACAACTTTTTTTGGTAGAGCAATAGGCAAAATTGGAAGAACAGCTGGAGAGTTAGCATTTAATACTGGAATGACTGGTTATCAAGAAGTTTTTACCGACCCATCCTACCTCGAACAACTCTTAATCATGAATACTTCTCACATTGGAAACTATGGTGTTCATAGTGAAGAGCAAGAATCTGATAAAATGCAAGTTGCTGGTGTTATCATTAAAAAGTTTTCCGAAATCGCTTCGAGAGAAAGTAGTATCGGAACACTAGAAAGTTTAATGTTGAAGGATGAGAAAGTTGGTATTTCAGATATAGACACCCGGGCTTTAGTTCGATACATCAGAGATAATGGCGCAATGAATGCAATAATTTCCTCTGAGGAAAATCTAGATGTTGAAGCTTTGAAAGAAGAAGTCAAAAATATTCCTTCTATGAAAGGACTTGAACTTTCTAGTCGTGTTTCAACAAAAGAAGTTTTCGAAGTCAAGTCCACTACTGGAAAATCTGAATGCAAAGTAGCTTTACTTGATTTAGGTGTAAAAAGAAACATTATTCGTTGTTTAACAGAAAGAAACTGCGATGTTGTTGTTTTTCCAATGAATTCTTCACTTGATCAAATGTTAGCTTACTATCCTGACGGATTCATGTTATCCAACGGTCCTGGTGACCCTGGTGCGATGCAAGAAACACATGCGCTTGTTAAACAGATTATTGATACAGGAATTCCCGTTTTTGGGATTTGTATGGGGCATCAGGTTATTGCAATTAGCCAAGGATTAAAGACTGAAAAAATGCACCATGGTCACAGAGGACTTAACCATCCGATTAAAAACTTAAAAACCAACAAAGGAGAAATCACGAGTCAAAATCACGGTTTTGTAGTTTCGAAAGAAAGTGTTTCTTTAAATCCAGATGTTGTTGTTACACATGTGCACCTTAATGATGATACAATAGCTGGAATTGAACTAAAAAGTAAGCCCGTCTTTTCAGTTCAATATCACCCAGAATCATCGGCTGGCCCACATGATTCGCGTTACTTGTTTGATCAATTTGTAACAAATATGAAAGCATTTAAAAAATAATTTAACCCCAATAAATAAGTAATGAGTTACATAGCAAAAGTAGTAGGAAGACAAATTTTGGACTCTAGAGGGAATCCAACTATTGAAGTTGATGTTTATACCACAAACGGTCGATTTGGCAGAGCTGCTGTTCCTTCAGGAGCCTCCACTGGAGTTCATGAAGCTGTTGAATTAAGAGATAATGACAAAGGTAGATACCTTGGTAAAGGAGTTGAGAATGCTGTAGCAAATGTTAACACCGTTATCAACGAAGCCTTAGAAGGAGCTTATGTTTTTGACCAAAAAGCTATTGATACAGCATTAATTCAATTGGACGGTACAGATAACAAAAGTCGTATTGGAGCAAATGCAATATTAGGAACATCATTAGCGGTTGCAAAAGCAGCAGCAAGTGAAGCAGGTCTATCCTTGTACAAATATATTGGTGGCGTAGGTGCTTGTACAATGCCTGTGCCTATGATGAACATTTTAAATGGTGGTTCTCACGCAGACAACCTAATTGATATTCAAGAATTCATGGTAATGCCTTTCGGTGCAAAATCTTTCTCTGAAGGTTTGCGAATGGGTACTGAAATTTTTCATCACCTCAAAGCTGTTTTAAAATCAAAAGGAATGTCAACGAATGTTGGTGACGAAGGAGGTTTCGCGCCTAACCTTGGTTCCAATGATGAAGCAATAGAAGTTGTACTAGAAGCTATTGTTAAGGCAGGTTACAAACCTGGAGAAGATGTTTGGATTGCGCTAGACGCTGCGAGTTCAGAGTTTTATGACAAAGAAAAACAGAAGTATGTTTTTGA
>SKGS01000069.1 GCA_007117355.1 Lishizhenia sp.
CAAATGTAGCTAAATAGAATAAATCCTTTTCTTGGACAACATCCTCTGCAATTTCATTCCAAAGCGCTTTAATGTTGTTGCGTTGCTCGTCAAATCGCGGCCAATAACTATTTTCGATCAGAATAAGTAATCGCTTATTGTTTAATTGATGTGCTATTGTTTCTAATGGAGTAAGTTCAAAAGAATCAATCTCTTTTCCATTCTCGAAAACTTTAATGTTTTGGGATGCAATAGGAGCAGGGTTTCGGTGGTTAAAATGCAATTTAACTTCAGGGAAATTATCAATGTCACTATCAATTAACCCTGATTGACCAAATCCAAACAGGTGAACACAAAACAATAAAACAACTGCAATCCTACTAGTTAGAGCCATGCTTTTCTGAAAATAAATTCGTTGTCACCAAATTGCAATTTATCCCCGTCAGCTACTTCAACGGTTTGTCCTGGCTTGATTTCATTAGAGTTGTGATAGCTTGGATTAGAAGCCAATTCGTCTTTTACATACAAATCGTTTCCTCTAAACAACAAGGTAGCATGTTCACCTGAAATTTTTGCGTCTTGAAAAATACGAATATCATTGGAATGATTTCTTCCCAGCTTATTCTTACCTTCAAACAGCCTAAAATCGATTCCCGCTTCATCGAGTGTGTAAGAAACCAACCATCCCACTAGCTTTAATTTAGTTGTTGTTTTTTTGTTGCCTTTAGCATCTGACCCCTGACCGATTATTACGGTTTGGTCACCTCCTGCTGGTGTGTTGTCAAATTGTGTATTGGCTACCGTTTCGTCTTTATTCAAATGCTGCGTTTTATCCTTTTCCTTATTCGATTTAGAAGAACTTCCGTAGCTAAAGATTTGTGTTTTATCGTTATCACTCATGGTTAACTTTTTAGAATGACTAAAATAGTGAATATTTTTAGTCGAATGTCAAATCCAAAGCTTTTATTGGACTATACTGAGGATAGAGTATTAAAATCATCCTTAATCACCTCCCCCCACCTTCGCCTTCTCATAATCCGGCGCCTCAATCAACTCAAAGTAATTTGGAGGAAATTCTTCTTTCATGAAGACGGCCCAGTAGGCTTCTTTAGTCATGCTGTCCCAATGGATTAATGTTGAAACATATTGCTTGGTTTGAAAGAAGTTTAGTTTTACGGCGAAGTAGATTAGTACAGCTAATAGTGCCTTTTTAAACCAGCTTTTTTTGGTGAATTCATGAAAAAATGCAGTCATTGGAATCGCTAAAACGGCGTATGTTTCTATCATGGGGCGCGAACCAAAGCTACCGCCATACCACCAGCACCACCAGCTAAATGTCACATAGATATGGAGAACGAAATACACGATAATACTCCATTTGAATTTCGAGTTTGTTTTAAACAAATAGTACAACCCAATTAGACTGAGTGCCATTATTGGCGTGTAAATTAACCAGCCTTTTCGATAACTAAATAAGCCATCGATGATTTTGGGATTGGTAAAGAAAAAACCTTCCTCGCCATACGAGTAAATTATCCAATTTCCTGTTCCGAGTTTCCATAAAAAAGGTTGTATAAAGATTACCACAGAAGCACTCAAAATCAATGCGAGGAGCGACCATTTTTGTTTAAAAACAAGGACTATTTTTTCCCAAATACTTTTGAAATTGCTGATGCCATACAATAAAGGTAAAAGTGCGATTAGTCCATTTGTAGGACGAATCAGGATAATTAATCCAAGGCACAAACCGAGGTAAATACTGTCGGTAACCTGAAATTTCTTTCTGTGCCAACGTTCAGTGAAATAGATAAATAATACAAAAAGAAAGAAACTGTTTACGTGCGTCATTGCGCTTTCATGGGTGGTGTAGTAAAATAAATTTGTACCAAGTGCTAGTGCTACAACGGTTAAAGCAACTGCCGTCCATGAATAATACTTGAGCAGTAATCCCATGAGTATCCATAATCCGAATAACAGATATACGAGTGCAGAATAGTGCAAGGCTTTATCATATGGAACGGAGTACCCATTGGCATCATAGTCTGAATTTAAAGCATAGACATGAGCTCCAAGAAAAAAAGGCAAATACATCACCGCATTTCCAGCAGTCATTTTTGAGTGTCTATTATCATCGGGGTCAGTCAAAAACCATATTTTTTTACGGTCTTTTTCAGCTAAATTATCCACGAATTCAAAACTCATGTCACCATATATGAAAAGTGCTGGTAAATAACTATAGTAAAAATTGACATCGTTATGAATTACAGAGAAATCCTTTATTTTTTCCTTGTCATTTATTGCACCAATAGCAAAATAAGCCACTACAGCAAGCAAAGCAAGTTTAAAAAAAAGTTCTTTCCAGTTCATAAGTCTCCAAAAATAAGAAATTTAGTAACTTAGCTTTTTGATAGCATGATTTTGAATACAAAAAAAACAAATGTAGTCCATTTTGTGGAATGGTTTCCCAACGAAGAAGACCAACAACTTGGTGTTTTTATTCAGAAACATATTGAAGCCATTGGAAGGTTTACCAAATCGACTGTAATTTATATCAAGCCTTTTTCGAAAGAACAGAAGGATGAAATTACTATTCAAGAAGTCAATGGAATTAAAATTATTCGTGGTTTTTATCGCAATGCAACAAGCAAAAATAAAGCTGGAAATTTTTTCAACTATTGGAAGATTACCAAAAAATGCTTTAGTTTATTAGAGAAAATAGATGTAATTCACTTGCATGTTTTGGGAAAAAATGCCCTTTTTGTGCTTAATCTAAAACGAAAAACCAAACTTCCAATTTTCGTCACAGAACATTGGAGTGGTTGGCTCGATGATTATTATGCGAAATCCCTTTGGAGAGGAAAATGGGTGAGGCACGCCATTATGCAGTCTCAAGGCGTATCTGTTGTTTCGGAAGTTTTAAAAGAAAAAATCGAATCTTTCACTAATCGAAAGAATATCGCATTAATTCCGAATATCGTTTCAAATGTGGGATTAAGAAAAGAGAAAGAATCCTCGGAAATGCGTTTTTTGACCGTCGCTGATTTGGAAGACGAAATCAAAAATATTAGCGGAATAATTCGAGCCTTTAGCGAATTGAAATCCCAAGGTTTTGACCGTTGGAAACTTGATATTATTGGTGATGGAAGCGATAAATCGCACTTGATTTCCCTTTCTAAATCACTTGGTTTAGAAGAGATTCGGTTTTTGGGTAGAAAAACAAACGATGAGGTACTCACAGCCTTTCCAAATTACGATTGTTTTATTTCCAACAGTCGAAAAGAAACTTTTGGTTTGGCTTTGGCAGAAGCTATTGCGTCGGGTGTTCCTGTGATTTCTGCCAATTCAGGAGGACCTTCGTCATTTATTACCGAAGAAAATGGATTGCTAATTCCTGTGGATAATAACTCCGAACTTCAAAGCGCCATCAAGAAAATGACTGTGAATTTAGGAAATTACCCACCAAAAAAAGTACAAGCGTCACTAGCCAATTTTTCAGCTGAAGAAATTGGAAAGCAATTTTTGGATTGGTATGAGAGAGGGTCAAATCAAATCAAATAAACTTTCAACCCCGGGTATTCTTCCCGCAATAAATCCTTCTGCATATTTTACTTGAATATTTCTACCCATTTGAATCATTCGAGCCTCGAGAAAGTCAACAAATTCTTTACTTGAAATAGGAGTTTGAGGTCCTTCAATGGAAGGGTTGTAAAACTGTGTTTCGTAGGCAAAAATGGCTTCGAATTTTTTATCTCGGAACGGAGTAACATCCACCACAAAATCAGGTTTTAAGTAATTATCTTGAATATAATGATAGACTGCTTTTGGTCGCCATGGTAATTGCTTTTCATCGTCTCTTGTAGTTTCGATTTTCACCAAACCAGAGAGAAAACAAGCACGTTCGATAAAATTTGCTCCACGACCATGGTCAGGATGTCTGTCGGATGGGGCATTGGCAAGAACGATTTCAGGTCGAAAATACCTTATCTGAGCAATTAGTTTTTCAAGACTTTCCCTATCGTCCGTAAAAAAACCGTCGGCTAACTGAGTGTTTTCTCGAAATGAAACCCCCAGTAGTTGAGCTGCTTTATCTGCTTCTTGGTAGCGTGTTTCAACTGAACCTCTAGAACCTAATTCTCCTTCGGTTAAATCAACAATTGCCACTTTTTTACCCAAATGAATGTGTTTCAAAATTGTTCCCGCAGCTGACAATTCAACATCATCAGGATGAGCACCAATGGCTAATATGTCAACTTTACTATCCATTTATCCAATCTATAATTTGTGGGTCGTTGGGTGGAGTCATAGGCTCAATAACCGCCGCTAATTCCCCATTTTCATCCACCAAGAATTTCTGGAAATTCCATTTTACTTCCGATAATTGGTTCTTGGTTTTAGCACTTTCTAGCAACCAAGCATAAAGTGGATGTTGATTTTGCCCTTTTACTGCAACCTTAGACATCATTGGAAAAGTAACCCCATAGTTTTTTTGACAGAAGTTCGCAATTTGTTCTTCAGAACCCGGCTCTTGTGCGCCAAAGTCATTGCAAGGAAAACCTATTATTTCCAAGTTTTTATCTTTGGAAGACTGATAGAGTTCTTCTAAATCAGCGTATTGAGGTGTCAATCCACATTCAGAGGCCGTATTTACTATCATCACCTTTTTTCCTTTTAAAGAAGAAAGGTCAACACCTTTTCCATTAATGTCTGTTACTGTAAAATCGTGTAATTTCATATTTCTATTTTTTTGCTTTTGACGTTAAATAATTAAACGCTGAACCAATAGTAAACAAAAAGAATGCAAAAATGGTAACCCAAACCCAAGTTGGTGTTTCAGCAACGCCATCACCTTGCGCGTATGAATGTAAACCAACCAATTTGAAGTTCACACCAAAGAAGGTAAATAAAATAGCTGAATATCCCCATATACTTAATGCATTGAACAAAAACTTATCGTTCATTTTTGGAATAAAACGCAAGTGAAGAATAATGGCGTAAGTAAGAACGGATACCAGTGCCCATGTTTCTTTTGGATCCCATCCCCAATAGCGTCCCCAAGATTCGTTTGCCCAAATTCCTCCTAAAAAGGTGCCAATAGTAAGCATAAATAATCCTATTGTCATTGTCATTTCTGAAACAGCAGTAAGCTCGTTAATGTTCATTGTAAGTCGCTGTTTGTTCGAATTGTTTTTTACAATGTACAAGATAAGGTTGACAATTCCCAAAATAGCGGATAAACCAAGGAAACCGTATGAAGATGTAATAATGGCTACATGAATCATTAACCAATACGATTTCAAAACAGGTTGAAGTGGGGTTATTTCAGGGTCTAGTAAATTCAATTCCGTAACAAACAACATCATTCCAGCTAGAAGTGCAGTAGCAGGAATGACAGCTGCATTTTTTCGAATAAAGAAGAAACCAGCCAACACAGTGGACCATGCAATAAACACTACCGCCTCATAGCCATTACTCCATGGTGCGTGCCCTGAGATATACCAGCGATAACCTAAACCAATTCCATGAAACACAAACAGAACTGCGATAAATGCCAAAAACGGAATGGAAAGTCGTTTGAAAAGCTTTTCTCTCGACGCAGTTTGAGGAGATAAAATACCAACAAAAAACAAAATAAGTAACAAAAACCCAGAAAGGAAATAACCATTTTTTATGCGGTCAAATACATTGAGTTCGTTGTATTTTATTTCCGCAGAAATTTTGGATGGAGTAGGTAATTCCGCTGTTGGGTTAATCAAACGATATTCCTCAATAGCTTCCCATTGATGTTCAATTAATTCCTCTAAATATTCTTCAGCAAGTGAAAACTCTGCCTCTTCTTGCGTTACAGCATACAAGGTGCTTAATAAGTTTATTGCTGTTCGGTTGGCAGATGTTTCTTTGTCTTTTAAATCTACCGAGAAAGGCCAAACCCAGGTTCCATTCGGGTCATCCGGCACTGGAATAATACGCAAATGCGCAAATTGAAATATTTCTTTTAGAATTTGATAGCGTTCTCCGAGTTTAATGATTTGCTTATCAAATTCTGTTTTTTTAGAATCCGGTTTTTCAAAAGCATTTTGATAATCATCTATCCATTTAAAATTTCCAAATTCGTCTTCTGCTTCCTTCAGTGAAATGTACTTATCTGTACCGAGTTGTATTTTTATTTTAGCGGAGACAAAAATAATCGGTTTTTCAGCCCAATAAGAAGGACCATAAAGATGAAAAGCTGTAACAACTTGAACGGGATTAATATCTCCGTATTTATTTTTTTGATGTACTTTTCTCCAAATTCTATCGCTTAAAGTGTGAAAAGGAATGATGCGACCATCATAATCTTGAACGAGTAATTGCGCTACTTTTTCTGCCTGCTCTTTGGTGAGGTAGTTAAATTTAATTTCTTCTCGTTCAAATTTTTCTGCACTTGCAGGAGCATCAGATTCGTGTTCATGTTCATGATGGTGATGATGGTCGTGGTGGTGATCGTCTCCATGGTCTCCATGAGCAAAGGCGCTACCCCCCAACATAAAAGCCATGATGAGCCATGAAGAAAGTTTTGAACGGTTTTTCTTCGATTTTTTAATCAACTTATTAAGGTGAACAAATCTTCCAGCTGGTGCGAAAAGACTTAATGCCATTCCAATACTCATTAATAAATATCCGATGTAAGTAACGTTTGTGCCCCACCAGTCATAATTTACACTTAAGATTGTTCCCGACTCATCAGGTTGGTATCCTGACTGAAAAAAGCGATAACCACGATAATCCATTACATTATTCATGAAAATACGCTGGTCAAATCTTTTGTCTTTTTCTTCATCAATAACCGTAACTTCAGAAGCAAAAGAACTTGCAATGTTGGAGCCAGGATAACGATCCAATTGAAAATCTTTACAGAATACGGAAAATGGAAGTTCAATTCGTTTTGGTCCATAAGCCATCTCAAAGTTTAAGCCTGCGAAATGAAACATGCGAGATACCGCCGTACTTCCTGGGAAATGGGGCACTTCTACTTCCAAAGGTTCTTCACCCTCGGTAGTTAAACGAACCGTCAAATAGTGCGTTCCTTCATCTCGTTGTTTTGCTTTAATTCTAGTTTTCTCTATGTTTTTTCGATGTTCTCTAAACATTACACTTTCATTCCCAAACACATACAAACGACCAGAATAAAAACGCACGGCTGTATCTGCAACGATATTCGTGATAGCAGAAGAATCAATTGAATTACTCATTCTGTCTTCAACGCTCAATTTCATCATGTCAATAATTTCAAAATCACCAATAGATTGTACAAAAAGTTGGTTATCTTTCTTAAATATAGAGACACCTGGCACGGCATCTTCTGCCTCGAAGGAAACCATCGTATTTCCAATGCGCTGTTGTGACCCTTTGAATAGGTATTTCGTTTGACCTTGAATAACAAATTCCAAAGCCTCGCCATCTAAAGAATCAGCAACCAAAACAGTGTCAAGAAAGTTTTCCAAGAAAGAAACGTATTCAATAGTTACTTTTTTCTCATTTGGAATTTGAAAGTCAAAAGCGAATGGATTTTCTCTACCTTCAGAAAGCCAACGTTGTTCCTTGTAAACGAAAGCTTGATCTCCATTGTTTGCATTGACCATGAAATAAGGGTCTGCGCTGTGAATGATGTTACTCGCTTCTCCTTCATCAATAGGCATTGACCCTTCAAATCCGACATAGCGTGTTAGAGCAGCACCAATTATGATTACGATAAACGAAAGGTGAAAAGCAAACATGGCCGCTTTTTCACGTTGATACATTTTATATTTAAAAATATTGACAATCAATCCAATTGTAAGATACAACAACAATAATTCAAACCATCTCGTATTGTAAATTGCTATTTTCGAGGCAGGTGTACCAAAGTCAGACTCAATAAAAGTAGCCTTGGCTATTGCCACTAAAAAAATCAACAAACCCAGCGACATCATTCGCATGGAAAAAAGTTCTTTCAATAATTTATCTAACATGTTACATCGAAAAAAGATGAGCCTACAAAATTAGACAATTTGGAATGATTCTGGATAGTAGTTTCACAATATATTGTAATTATTATTCGAAGAGACAAGTAGAATACTATTTTTTACCAACAAACCTTGTAACAGCAGCTGTTCCAACATGGTATTTCCCTTCGTGAAGTTCGACAGTTTTTTCTTCGCAAGAACAAACCTCTATTGCTTTAAAGTCATCTGCTAACATTTCCGTTGAATAAAGCATCGCTTCATTTTTTGGACCACCAGAGTTGTAATTGAGTTGCTTTTTTTCAAAGCCTTCAATAATTAATGTTCCACCAGGTTTTAAGGATTGAATCAGTTTTTGGTGATTTTCTTTTCTTATTTCTAAGGGTAAATGTGCATAAATCATCGCAACGGCATCAAACTCTTCTTTACCTGGAGTAAAATCTTCCATGGTTGAAATATGATATTCAATGCTTACACCGTGTTTGTCAGCTAAAAGTAAGGCTGATTTCTTTGCTTCTTCCGAATAATCAAAGGCTACAACTTCCCAGCCAAGTTTAGCAGCGTAAACAGCATTACGACCCTG
>SKGS01000101.1 GCA_007117355.1 Lishizhenia sp.
CCCATTTGTAACACTACAGATCCGTCGGCTTGCTTTGCCAGCTTACCTGTTTCGATGGTAATTTCTTTACCTCCTGTAATGATGGACTTTTTTGTTCCTATATTCATATTTAATTATTTACATATTTCAAATCGTTTATAATTCAAGTAATCTAACTCAATTTATAAACAAAAAAGGGGAACTCCGAATTACTTCGACTGCCCCCCTTTTTCAATTATTTTGATTAAAAATATTATCTTCTTAATCCTAATTCTTTCACAATTGCTCTGTATCGCTCGATATCCTTTTTCTTAAGGTAATCTAACAAACTTCTTCTTTTACCAACCAAAAGCTGAAGCGCTCTTTGCGTTCCATAATCTTTACGATTGTTTTTCAAGTGCCCAGTTAAGTGAGCAATTCTGTAAGTAAACAAAGCAATCTGCCCTTCTGCAGACCCAGTGTCATTCTCTGATTTTCCGTGTTTTTTGAAAATCTCTTTTTTCTTTTCAGTACTTAAATACATGCCAATATTATTTAATGATTTTTATGTATGCGACTTTTCGCAGGTGCAAAGATACACTTTTATTTAATTGAATAAACTTTAAGGAGTTTTTTAATGAAAAATATTTACGACTTACTCAAGTCCTTAGCAGATTCTTCCACTTTCGTTTTTAACTCTTTCATGTAATCCAATAATCGCTCTAAGAGTTCTGGTTGTTGCGCACCCAAGATTTTTGCTGCCAAAATACCTGCGTTCTTGGCTCCATCTAATGCAACAGTAGCAACGGGAATACCACTAGGCATTTGTAAAATGGAAAGTATTGAGTCCCAACCATCAATAGAATTGCGCGATTTAACAGGAACACCAATCACTGGAAGCGGCGTTAAAGAAGCTGTCATTCCAGGTAAGTGAGCTGCTCCTCCTGCACCAGCAATAATGCATTTTATTCCTCTTTTGTGCGCATTTTTTGCATAATCGAGCATCTTTTCTGGTGTTCTATGTGCAGAAACTATATCTATTTCATAACTTACTCCAAGTTCTTTTAAAATATCTGCTGCCTCTTGCATAATCGGCAAATCCGATTTGCTACCCATAATTATTCCTACTTCTGCCATTACTTTAAAATTTATTTGGTAAGTTTTCTGTATTTCAATCTTGTTGGAGTTGTATCACCAAGGCGTTTCTTCTTATTCTCTTCATATTCAGAATAACTTCCTTCGAAAGAATAAACTTGTGAGTCACCTTCAAAAGCAAGAATATGAGTACAAATTCTATCTAAAAACCATCTGTCGTGAGAAATAACTACTGCGCAACCTGCAAAATTCTCTATTCCTTCTTCAAGTGCTCTCAAGGTATTTACATCAATATCGTTGGTTGGCTCATCTAGCAACAGTACATTCGCTTCCGTTTTTAATGTCATGGCTAAATGCAATCTATTTCTTTCACCACCTGACAAAACGCCAACTTTTTTATTTTGGTCAGAACCTGCAAATGCAAACTTCGATAAATAAGCACGAGCATTAACCTTTTGATTTCCGATTTCAATTAAATCTGTTCCACCACTAACCACTTCAAAAACAGTTTTTTCTGGGTCTAAGTCAGCGTGTGTTTGGTCCACATAACCAATTTTTACCGTATCTCCAACCTCAAAACTACCGCTATCAGGTTGAATTTCATTCATTATCATTTTGAAAATTGTAGTTTTACCAGCACCGTTTGGCCCAATAATTCCCACAATACCATTTGGAGGGAGATTAAAATTCAAGTTATCGTACAGTAATTTATCACCAAATGCCTTAGCTACATTTACCGCATTGATGACATTCGTTCCTAATCGTGGTCCATTTGGAATTGGGATTTCCAGTTTAGTCTCTTTCTCTTTTAAATCTTCTGCCATCAATCGGTCGTAGTTCGACAAACGAGCTTTACTTTTGGCCTGACGACCTTTTGGATTCATACGAACCCATTCTAATTCTCTTTCAAGCATTTTTTGACGCTTAGAAGCTTGCTTTTCTTCTTGCTTCAATCGCTTAGACTTTTGCTCTAACCAAGATGAATAATTACCTTTCCAAGGAATCCCTTCTCCCCTATCTAACTCAAGAATCCAGCCAGCAACGTTGTCTAAGAAATATCTGTCGTGTGTTACAGCAATTACGGTTCCTTTATATTGTTGCAAATGTTGTTCTAACCAATCTATGGATTCTGCGTCAAGGTGGTTGGTCGGCTCATCTAACAATAACACATCTGGTTGTTGCAGTAATAAACGTGTTAAAGCAACTCGTCTCCGTTCACCACCCGATAAGTTTTCAATTAGTTGATCATCAGGAGGACAACGCAAAGCATCCATTGCTCTGTCTAATTTACTATCTAATTCCCAAGCATCTAAAGCGTCTATTTTATCTTGAACCTCACCTTGTCGTGAAATTAATTTATCCATTTTATCTGGATCGTTCATGACTTCTTCATCCATAAAGGAATTATTAATGTCTTCATATTCTTTAAGTACATCAACAATTTCTTGAACTCCTTCCATAACAATCTCTTTGACCGTTTTGGTTGGGTCTAATTCTGGTTCTTGAGGCAAATATCCTACGGTATAACCATCAGCAAAACTAACATCGCCACGATAGTTTTTATCTATCCCAGCTATGATTTTCATTACTGTTGACTTACCTGCTCCGTTGAGACCTATAATACCAATTTTTGCCCCGTAAAAAAAGGACAATGAAATATCTTTTATAATTTGTTTTCCCGTTGGTGTTAGCTTACTAACACGGTGCATTGAAAATATTACTTTCTTATCGTCTGACATGTTCTTGAAATTTGGGTAAAGATAACAATTTGAAGGAATATTCAATTGAAATTTTTGTCGAAGAACAAGAACTACAAACTAAGTTTTAAGAAAAATATTTAGGCATCCCTAAAAATAAGTATCTTTGTGCTAATAAAATCAATGAAATGGAACTAACAGCAAGCGAAGAGAACTATATTAAAGCCATCTATAGTTTATATGCTGAAACGAAAGCTCCAATTGCAACCAACGATTTAGCGGATAAAATGGAAACTAAGGCTAGTTCAGCCACTGACATGATTAAACGGTTGTCTGAAAAGAACATTATCAACTATGTAAAATATAAAGGTTGTGAATTAACCGAAGAAGGTGAGCTTATCGCTTTAAAAACAATTAGAAAGCACCGTTTATGGGAAACATTTTTAGTGGAGAAATTAAACTTTAAATGGGATGAAGTTCACGAAATTGCAGAACAATTAGAACATATTAAGTCAAAACAATTGACAGATAGATTGGAACAATTTTTAGATTTCCCAAAATTTGACCCACATGGAGACCCTATTCCGGATGAAGATGGAAAAATGACAAAGCGAGAAAAGACATTAAAGTTAATTGATTGTAATCCTGGAATGCACGTCACTGTAATAGGCGTAGATGATGGTTCTTCGGAGTTTTTTAGTTACTTGGAAAACTTTAAAATTCAATTAGGCACTCATTTAATGATACAATCGCTTTTTGATTTCGATAAATCGATACAGGTTTTAATTAATGACAAGTTAGAGGCACAGCTTTCTAAAGATGCAACATCCAGAATTACAGTTCAAATAAAATCAAAATAAGGTTAAAAGATGATGGACAAAATCATTTCTTTTATGGAAGGTACAACCCCTGTGATGGGAGCGTTAATTGCTACTTCATTTACTTGGGCAATGACTGCATTTGGAGCTTCATTGGTTTTTCTTTTCAAACGAATAAACCGTGCTTTTTTTGATGGAATGTTGGGCTTTACTGGTGGTGTAATGTTGGCTGCTAGTTTTTGGAGTCTTTTAGCTCCTTCCATTGCACTAAGTCCAGGCGAAGGATTAACTAAAGTTTTTCCTGCTGCGATAGGCTTTATTCTTGGTGCTCTTTTTTTATACCTTTTAGACCAACTGCTACCTCATTTGCACGTCAACTTTAAAGAGGATGAAAAAGAAGGAGTCAAATCAGACCTAAAAAGACCAACCTTACTTTTTTTAGCTATCACATTACACAACATTCCAGAAGGCTTGGCAATTGGTGTAATGTTTGGCGGCGTCGCATTGGGACTTCCAGAGGCTACAATTGGTGGAGCGGTTGCCCTAACTTTAGGAATCGCTATACAAAACTTTCCAGAAGGGGCGGCTGTTGCTATGCCTATTCGAAGACAAGGTGCTTCGCGATTTAAGAGTTTTTGGTATGGTCAATTATCCGCTGCGGTGGAACCCATTTTTGGTGTAATTGGAGCATTAGCGGTTTCTTTTTTTACCCCGCTTCTCCCCTATGCCCTCGCCTTTTCAGCTGGTGCAATGATTTATGTTGTTGTAGAGGAAGTTATTCCTGAAACACAAAGGGATAAATATACCGATATCGCCACTATGGGACTGATTTTCGGTTTTGTTTTAATGATGGTATTGGATGCAGGTTTGGGGTAAGGAAGGAAATTAACAATATTTACTGTCCCCGTGGCGAAAGTACCTAGGTAAGTGCGTTGTGCAATATGTTTGTGTTCAATCGCCATTACTATTTGTGAGCTGCCATAAATTAACTGTTCACTAAGGCGATGATTTTTTGTGTTTTAGAAGTTTTTCCCTCACTTTTTTATTTCAAAGAACAAAATTTTATGAAATAGTCGATTAGAATTTAATTCTTCATAATCCTTTGATTTTTAGAGCACTTAGTTGCAACAAAGTGGTTTATGCCTGTCGGCACACAGGTATTTGTTTTTACTTCCTGTTAATCAGTGAGCTTCGCTTCGCTACGGTTGTCTCGGGAGTTGCCACGCAGAGAAATAAACAAATTAGGTTGTGAACTAGCATGCTAAAGCTATAAACCCAGAAATTATCCGAAAAAGCAAAGTTTTTACAACTGCTTTGGTCTAATCAATTAATTTGTTCTTTTTCCATCCTACTTTTTTGGTTGACAAGTTTTAAAATAGTTTGAAAAAGAGAGAGTTGAATGAAACATTCGATTAGCTATTGTCTATCAGGTTATTACGAAAATTAGCTGCGCTGCACCAAGCTTTCGATATCGCTTGACATATTGTCACGCAAATAATC
Organism: Lishizhenia sp.; assembly: GCA_007117355.1. GTDB lineage: Bacteria > Bacteroidota > Bacteroidia > Flavobacteriales_D > Crocinitomicaceae > CSBr16-161. The sequence continues at coordinate 5,069 of SKGS01000101.1, forward strand.
AAAACCGAATTCATTATTGGTACCGAAAGTGATATTTGCTTTATATGCTTCGCGGCGTGCTTCAGAATTTGGACGATGCTTGTCAATACAATTAACGCTTAGACCATGGAATTGATACAAGGGTCCCATCCATTCGCTATCCCTTCTTGCCAAGTAATCATTAACAGTTACTACGTGCACTCCTTTACCAGCAAGGGCATTTAGGTAAACAGGAAGCGTAGCCACCAATGTTTTTCCTTCTCCTGTCTGCATTTCGGCAATGTTTCCACGGTGAAGCACAGCACCACCCATCAATTGCACATCGTAATGTACCATTACCCATTCCACGTCTGTTCCTGCGACAGTCCATTTGTTTTTCCAAATTGCTTTGTCGCCTTCAATGACTAAACCATCGTGTTTTGCAGCTAAGTTGATATCAAATGCTGTAGCTTTAACGACTAGTTGGCCATTTTCAGCCCATCTTCTGGAAGTTTCTTTTACCACAGTGAATGCTTCTGGTAAAATTTCCGCTAGCGTTTCTTCTATTTTTTTATCAATGTCACCAGATAATTTATCAATACGTTCAAACAGTTTTTCTTTATCAAATACATCTGTTTGTGGATCGTTGGCTTGCTGTTCTAATGACACAACTTCTTCTTCCAAAGTTTGTATAGCTATTTTTATTTTGTCTTGAAATTCAGCGGTTTTAGCCCTTAGCTCATCATCCGAAAGTGAAGTTAACTTTGCGTAAATTTGATTTACACTATCGATAATCGGTTGATATGATTTTCTATCTTTATCCGATTATCTCCTAAAAATTTCTTTAATAATCCTCCAATCATGTTGGTATTTTTTTTTGCCGTCCAAAGTTAACGCTAATTGTTGTAGTTTGGAACTTAATTTGTTAAAATCTGCTGTTCATAAACTATTCCATAATTGAATTTACTGACATATTGTCTTTATTTTAGTTTTTATTGAATGTAAGCAGCGTTGCAACATGGTAAACCCCTACTTTTGTTCTACCTCTTTGAGGTCGGATTTCTTTTTGAACTATTGTTTAAGGTCTTGGAAATGATTGTTATTATAACCTCAAACACGCGAAAGGATATAAGGGGTTCTTTTTTAGCAATCAGCAAAAATAATCGCTATAGTCAGTAATATGGCTCGATTTAATATGCTTTAAATTAATCTAGGGCAGTATTGATGTAAAATACAAGCACCGTAATTTTGGTCACTTATGGCAGCCGTTTTTTTATGAGTCAATCGGCTGTGAATTTCCTCTTATTATTGCGTAAGTTATGGAAATAGGAGCAAGGCTATAAATTCATCAAAAACTTCACTATGTCTTGATCGGAATCCAATTGAATTTTCTTTCGGACCCTACTTTTTATTCCTTGTACGGTTCTGTGAGAAATACCAAGCATAATAGCGATTTCTTTAGATGATAAATTCATGCGTAGATAGGCACAGAAACGGATGTCTTTAGGGGTTAAGTCTGGTGATAAGGCGTTGAGTTTATCAAAAAAACCTTCGTGTACTTCATCAAAATGAGCTTTAAAATTGATCCAGTCTTGCTTTTTGTTATGGTGTTCTGCTAAGATTTTTTTCAATTTTGATGAAGAAACATCAACTGTTTCCATGACATGATTTAGCATTGTAGCTTTTTCAAATTGATGCAAAAACAAATCAGCGAGTTTTTTATTCTTTAGCTGTATTTCTCGTTCTAAGTTTTCGACTTCAATTTTGGTAAGTTTGTTTTGTTTTTCAATTAATTTCGCTTTCAGTTTTTCTTGTTTTAGTCTGGAACGAAGAAGAAAAGATAGGGTTGTTAATGCTATGATTAATATAATTCCAATGATGAGAGAAAGCCAAAATTGCTTTTTTGTATTACTTTCTTTTTGTTTCGTTACTTCGATTTCATGTTCTTTAGTTGCTAAGTCGTGAAGTGCTTTTAAGGTGTTGATTTGAAAGATAGTCTCCTCGTTGTACAATGAATCTTGTAACAAAACATGTTGTTTGAAATAGGCTAAACTTTTTTCAAAGTCTCCTTTTAGTTCCTCAAGTTCTGACCATTCATCATAAATAAATAACAAGTTGTGCCTATCATTAGATTCTTTTGCAATGGTATAGGCGCATTGATAGAAATCTGTAGCAAGATCATATTCTCCTAATTCTTTGTAAACTTGAGCAGCTCGAATAGTAACATTAGCGAACGTTCGTGAGGTTTCTAAAAAGTGATTGTTTTTTGTAATTGAGTCTACTGTTTGATATGTTTTTAAAGCCTTATTAAAGTCCTCAGAAGCTATATAGTAGTTCATCAAAATACTGTAACCATAAGACAATTGTAAATAATCCTCCATTTTTTCAGCAAGTGCGATACCTATTAAAGCATTTTCTTTAACGCGTTCCAATTGTAGATCATCCAAGTGCAAAGCGGCTAAATCGATATAGGTTTGCGCAAGTGCACTCGTATCAATTATTGCATATTTTTGTGCTTTAAGTAAAAACTCTAATGAACTTTCGTTGTTACCTACTTCTGTTTCAATATCGGCAATTGAAATGTAAGCGTAATAATAATAGAGAGAGTCATTTAATTGTTTAGCTATGTCTAGCATTTCGTAAGCTAGCTTAGCTGCTTTATCATGTTCACGAAATAAGTAATAAGTGTTTTTCATAAAAAAAACAATTTCGAATTGAAGCGCTAATGGTAAATCTGAGTTCACCTTTAAGTTATCATATTCATTTTTGATATAGGGGAAAAGGAGTTGTCCGTATCGTTCTATGTAAAGATGATCGAGTTCAGAAAAAAATATGGCTTTTTTATAGGCATCATCACCTAAAGCTTCAATGCTATTCACAATGTTTTCTATCTGAATTGCGTCAGGTTGCTTCTGTGCATTTATTATTCCAGTTGTTAAGTAGTTTGTAATCAGTAAAATAATTAAAATATGTTTCATAATACTAAAATAGTTCTTTTAAGTTGGTGATGCTTTATTTTTTACAAAAAATATAAGACTGCGTACCTATTGCGTACCTAAATAAACCAGTAAAAAATGGGAATGAATTAGTTTTGCAGCATTAATAATTTAGTTTAAACCAAAAAACAATGAAAAAAACAATTACATTTTTCGGAGTATTATTTGTGGGATTAATAAACGCAAATGCTCAAATTACTTTAGATGAAACAAATTTGCCACATGGTGTCAGCTACACTGAAAATAGAGACTATATTTTAAATGGAATAGCGCTACCTCAAGAGGGAGCTAATCAGTTGTACGACTATGGTTCTTTATCGCTCCCAACAACTAGAATTGTGAGGGAATATTTTCCTGTAACAAGACCGGAATTTGCCGCTTCTACGCGTTATTTTTTAGGGATCGGTTCTGTAGGGCCTATACAAATCACAGGAGAGTATTATACCGTTCAAAATTCAGAGGGGCGCTATGATACAGGGGCTTACGTGCGTCCTAGCTCGCAAAGTTTACAAA
>SKGS01000246.1 GCA_007117355.1 Lishizhenia sp.
AATCAACCAATGTTAGCGAGACTTAGACTTTACAATGGTTTGGATTATGACGAACAAGTTGTCTTTTTCCATGAAAATGCAGATAATGGATTTGATGCAATGGACACAGAAAAGTCATTTTTATCAGATTATGTACAATTTTTCAGCATGGAAGACAACCGTAAGCTTGTAATGAATGGGTTGAACAACCCATTAGATAAAGGATTTATTCAGTTCGGATATGTTGCTGTTAAGAATGACACTTACAGTGTTCGCTTAGATGAAGTTACAATGGGAGAAAACTTATATTTACTAGATAAAGAAATGAATATTTTGCATGATCTTAGAACTGGTGAATATTCTTTTGATACAGAAGAAGGTACGTTCTCTGATCGATTTGAATTACACTTTGATGCCATTTTGTCCACTTCTAACATAAATAAAAACAACAATCCTTTAGTATTTAAAAAAGATGAAAACACCCTAAATATTCAAGTTTCTGAAAACAACTTGGAAAATGCAAGTGTGGCAATTTATAACATACAAGGCGCTCTAGTTTACAATGGACAACTTTCAAATGAGACTTCTGACATTAATCTGAGTTTACCAAAAGGAGTTTTCGTTGTAAAATTAATTTCAAACAATATGAATCATTCGGTGAAAATCGTTTGGTAGGTAGATTATATAAACAATTAGAACAAAGGGGGAAGTGATCTCCCCTTTTTTTGATTTGTATTATCGTAAGTAAAGAGAGTTTTTATGATCTTTCGTTTCTGAACACACTAATATAAAAGACTTTAACCCAAATTCCAAGACATCAGACATGTAACCCTTCGGCTCAGGAAGCTTTTACTGAGCTAAGTTTTACACAGCAAGTATAAAGCCTGAAAATGATATATTGTTCAATTTTATTACACCTCTGTAAATCAACTATTAAAAAACGAGTTAGACAGAATTATTCTACCACCACTCATCCTCAATTTCTCGCTCTAATTCTTTGATTCGCTTTTCAAATTTGTCAAAAACTCCTTTTGTTTTTCTTGAAATTCGTTTTAATTCAAAAGCCATAAAAATATTCATAAAACCTATGATTGCAAGTGTGCAACCTGTTAGAAACACCAATGTGTTTTCAGCAAAATTCTCATTAACAACTAATAAAAATGCAAATGCAATCCCTAATCCTCCAAACATTAACGGAACAAACCAGTCTCGAATTCCATAATTTTTTATGTCAAAGGAGAAGACTATAGCTGCAACAGAACGGAATAAAATCAGAATCCCCACCATCAAAACCATTGTTCGAAATGAATTTTCCTTATTCACTAAAAAATGAAATCCAATAAGTGTAGTTAATATACCCAAGGCTAAAAACCAGCCCCAATTGTCCATTGATCGGCGAATTGTTAAGGACATTACAATTTCTATTGCGCCGACCAAAATAAAAGAAAGCGCAAAAAGAAATGCTAACATAGAAATAGAAAACTCAGGTTTTAAAAAATTTAAAACCGATAGTACTAAAAATAAGAAGCCAACAATTAATGGTAAATACCAGTATCGTAAAGGCTTTCTAACTAACTTTAAAAAACTTACTCCCATAATAATTCATTTACATCACCTAAACTAAATCATTTTTTAAAAAATGGCGCCATTTCATCCGAAATTTTCTCTCTTAGCTTCGTCAGCTTTTTAGCGTAATCAGCAAATTGTTTTTCCGTTTCCGTAGAAGGCTCCCATTTAGGCACCGGAATTGGTTTTCCTTCTTCATCCACCGCAACAAAAACAATTACGCAATGTGTAGCCTTAGTAAACTTATTCTCTTCAAACTTCCTAGAATAAACGTCAACAGCGATATGAACACTCGTTTTTCCCGTGTAAATTACTTTTGCATTTATTTTAATCAACTCACCAATGCTAATAGGCTTGATGAATCGAATACCACCAACATAAACTGTTACGCAATAAGTCCCAGACCAATTTCTAGCACATGTATATGCCGCTTGATCTATCCACTTCATTACAATACCTCCATGGACTTTGCCTCCAAAATTCACATCGGTTGGCTCACTAATAAATTGAAATGTTACTGAATTTGATGTCATGCACCTAAAGTAACAAAGAAGTTTATATTTACAAAATCAGTAACAAAAAAAAGCGCCTCCAAAAGAAGGCGCTTCAAAACAATAATATTAATTATACCCTTAATGTATTATCAATTTAGAAACTCCATAGTTTACCATTGGATTCTCAATAGATAATAGATACATATTAGAGGTAACCCCTTCAAAATTGAAGTTAAACTCATTTCTACCTTCCTCGATAGAAATCACATCGGAATAAACTACTTTACCAGTAATATCTCTTAAAGTAACAGTAGCTGATGAACTCATTTCACTGAATAAAACGCTCGTGATGTTTCCGTTTGAAGGATTAGGATAAACAACAAACTCATTTATCATCGTGCTTAAATTGTGCTCATATCCTTCTGGTGCTTCACGTGTAAACTTAACATCCTCAATCATTAAATTCAAATCAGACGTACCTGCTTCTTCAGGTAAGAAAGTAAATGTCAACAAAGTCAGATCATTTGGATTCATGTTTCCTGCATTCCCAAGAGATTTAAAGAAGCTAAAAGGAACATAGTACGTTTGCCAAGATTCACGCACATTTAACATTGCTCTATATTGGTCATTCCAATTTTGAATAGATGATTTTACCAATCCCAATTCAATCAATCCACTTCCTTTCGCTCTAAAAGAAACAAAGTTATAATCAGAATAATCTGCAGGTAAGTTACCTGGTAGCAAAGATTTGTACAATGTTAAATAGTCATTACTGTTTGCAATTAATTCTACATTTCTGTGAATAGCATGTTCATCTTCGCTGTAAACTCTTTCAAAATCATTATACACTCTGTAGTCTTCTAATCTAGTATATGCTGGATCAAAATCTAACCCCCAGTTTCCATCAGCGTGATAAAATGCATCTTGGATTTCTCCATTTACTTTCAATAACCCTTCGTATTCGTATGCGTCTTTAATTTCAACTCGAACTGTTTGTTTTATTTCAGAAGTTACAGGATTGTATCTCAAAGCAAATCCATGTGTCTCAGAATAAAATTCTTCCATGAAGATTTCTACTGGCATACCATTTTCTGCACTGTGTAAATTCAATACTAAATCAATTCCCTCTCGGTAAATTTTAGATACATACGTTTTTGGGAAATGAGCTATTTCATCTTGCACAAGATTAGCATCTGCTTTCAAGTTATCTATTATATCGTTCACTAATTTAATAGTGTTTTCAGGAGAAGTTGACCAAGCTTGGAAGTTGAACATTTCCTCTGATGATTCGTAAGCGTTAACATACCAGTTTGATTGTAAAGAATAGAAATCCTCATGTGCATTTTTACCAACTGCAAAAGATATTGCAAATTCTAATACTCCATTACGCTGCTCAATAGCTTGCATTAAAAAGTTATATCCCTGGATTTTTACTTTCTCTACTTGGTGAATCTCAGCTCCTTTTAATCTATCACATGATGCTTTTGTGTGGTTATAAGAACGGTCAACTGTTTTTACACCCAATACTACCGCTCTAACTCTATTATTTAGCATGTAGTCCACACTTAATACCTCTTTTGCGATTGTATAACCAAGAATATCTGTTGGAGATGTTACATAAGCGATATCGCCTTCAACTAAATTCGCTGGGAACATATCTACCATATTCATTGCTCCAGAAGACAATAATTGGTATTCCTCTTGAGCGTTTTCTTTTACAAATAACATGTCATCCGTTTTCTCTAAAACAGTAGCTCTACTATTCATTTTTCGGTTAACATATCTAATTGAAACTGCATCACCCAAGCTTTCACTTTCGATAGCTCCATCATTTCCTGTAGTCACATCTTCAGATTCTACCACAATCGAAATGGTTTTAGAGTAAGAACAACCATTGTTATCGGTAACATTTACAGTGACAGGGTATATTCCAACTGCACTAAAAGAAATCGTTATTTCATCTTCATCTACATAAGCATTTTCAAAAAGACCTGGAGAAGTCCAGCTAAATGTTGTAAAATCATTTGCGTTTACTAAAGTCACTTGCTTTGTTACTTCACCATTTCCTGAACTAACAGTTGATTGCGTTAATTCAATTGGAAGTGGTTCAAACACAACAACAGTCTTTGTGATTTCATCTGAACCAAAAGTATTAGTAGCAGTAAGTTTTACCTCATACTCACCAGGAGCCGCATAAGATTTTGTTGGGTTTTCTAATGTACTTGAACTTCCATCACCAAAATCCCAAACATATGAAATAGGATCATTTGGTTGATTGATTTCCATCATTTCACAATCCAAATTACCTAATTTGAAATTAAAGTTTAATCTTGAATTTGTTGGAATATTTCCAGTCCAAGCAAACTTAACTTTACCTTCAATTTCAAAACCATCCTCAAGCGTTGCTCCACTGAAAACAACATTTGTAAAAGTACTTGCAGGAGGATTGATGTTTCCTAATGTATTGTTATATGGATGTCCATCAATGGTTAAGTCATAAACAGATAAGGAGGCATTTGCTTCTGTTCTAGCAAAGAATAAAAATCCATTAACATCCATCGGGTAACCAGCTGCTTCAGGGTCTAGTTTTAGTACTCTTTTTCCAGCGCCAACGCCGTCTTCTCCTATTGTGTAAACAAATCTATCATTTCCAGAAGCTGTTGGATCATACACAATATTAAAAGGTACACCTTGGTTATTAGGCCAAATATATTGTTGACTTGATAAAATAGTGTATGGAGAAACGTTATGAATATCTAATTCAAAATCTCCATTTAATTGGTTATTACCTGAACGACCTTCAGCAGAAAAGTATAAGTCATTAAACATAGCTTCTGCCTCTTGAGGAGTAGCATATTCTGTTGCTGCAAATGGGGTTGGACAACTTAAGATTTTAGTCTTGTTAGTAAACTCAAATTCATTGTCTTCAAAACACTGCTCAGTATTATTAACCGAAAAATCTGTAGTTGGTGCTATTCCTGCAACAGGAGTTGGTTCTGGATCTGGAGTTGGAGTTCCTACTGGAATTTCAGGTTGGAAAACAGCATAATGCATCTCTCCACCTGAATGAACAAGTGATTTTCCAATTACTTGCCCTTGAATATTTGATTGATTTGCTGTTTTATTAATATCTGCAAATGGAGCAAAAACAGTACCTACCACTGTTGAGTTACCTGCGATGTTCAAATCTGTTGTGTTGTAAAAGTTGTAAATAACATACTTTCCTTGGTTAAAACCAACACCCGCTTGATTCCACACATTCCAGTTAAAAGAACCTGAAGCATCAACATTAACTACTAAGATTCTATCTGCACTTGGCTGCTGCTCGTATGTAAATACTTGAACTGCGTTTAAGTCTGCACCTGTAATATTTAAATAGTTGATTCCTTGAGCAAGTTCTATTTTTACTTGATGTGGCAAGTTAGTATGAGGGATTGGCTGCCCATTTGGATTAGTCAACTGTGCGTTGTGCGTTGCACTAGCCATAGCAGTTGATGTATTTCTCATTGTTTGAAAAGCTGCTCCAAAATCAATCAAATTACTTTCAAAAACTGGGTTGTTATTAACACCAACATTTAATTGATTAGAATTAGCCTGAAGCATTATTCTTGGAGAAGAATTATAGTTTGAGTTTGGCGTAATTCTAATTGGTGAAGCAGCATTGTTTTGGTCAAAATACCAAACTGTTGAACCTGCTGGATCTCCGATTTTAACGTATGCATTTTGGTTTATTTGCAATGCATTACCAGATTGATAAATTGCTTTTTGACCAACAACTAAACCAATTGGAACACCACCTACAAGAAATGTCCCTGGATTGTTTACCGCTATTTGATAATTCCCTGCCAAAATAACATTTCCTCCACAAGCCACTGGTCCTTCAGACTCATTTGTAGATAATTGAAGATTGTTCTCCACGAAAATGTTGAAATTTTTCGCTGGAGCTGTTGGATTTTGTCCTAAAATAAATAGACTAGAAAGCAAAAATAAGGAGCTAATTGCTAGTCGAATTAAAAATAAGTTTTTCATAACATTAAATTTGAGGGACAAATGTACATGCAGAATATCCTCAAATAATAATTTATTATATATGTGCGTACAAATTCTTTACCGACGACGAAACGATTTATTAAACAGTGTTTTATGATTGATTTGGCTCTCTCAAATATTAATTATTAGTACTCAATTGTAAAGTTTAATGGTGAGATGTGAAAGGCAAAAACCAATAAACTTAATGTCATGTCATTAATAAAATTTTTAAATCAGAAAAACATATGCTTGCATAATAAATTTATTTTTTATATGTTTACGTCTCTAAAGATATTATTAACGCTAAAATTATAAAAATGAGTACAAGTACGGTTAAAGCAATTAAAGGTGGAGAGTTTGTCATAAGAGACACCCATCATTCTGAAGTTTTTATTCCTGAGGAGTGGAATGAAGAGCAAAAAATGATTGCCAACATGTGTGAAGATTTTATTCGACAAGAAATTTGGCCGAATTTAGAACGTATTGACAATATGGAAGAAGGATTAATGCCTTCTATTCTCGAAAAAGCTGGAGAACTTGGTCTTCTTGGTTTGTCTGTTCCTGAAGAACTTGGAGGGATGGGTGTAGATTTCAAAACCAATTTATTAGCAACCGAAGTTTTAGGTAAAGGTTACTCTTTTTCTGTTTCCTATGGGGCACATACTGGCATTGGAACTTTACCTGTACTCTATTATGGTACGGAAGAGCAAAAACAAAAATACGTTCCTAAATTGGCGTCAGGAGAATGGAAAGCTGCTTACTGTCTTACAGAGCCTTCTAGTGGTTCGGATGCAAACTCAGGAAAAACAAAAGCGGAACTTACTGAAGACGGAAAACACTACATTTTAAATGGTCAAAAAATGTGGATTACCAATGGTGGTTTTGCTAACCTATTTACTGTCTTTGCAAAAATTGACGACGATAAAAACCTTACTGCATTTTTAGTTGAGGCAGATAGCGAAGGAATTTCTTTAAATCCAGAAGAGAAGAAAATGGGTATTAAAGGTTCTTCTACTAGACAAGTTTTCTTTAACAATGTTAAAGTGCCAGTTGAAAACATGCTTTCTGAGCGTCAAAATGGTTTTAAAATTGCACTAAATATTCTAAATATTGGTAGAATTAAACTTGGTGCAGGTGTGCTAGGTGGCGCTAAAGAGTCTATTACAGAATCTGTTAATTACGCCAATGAAAGAGAACAGTTTGGTCGCCCAATTTCGAAATACGGTGCTATTCGCCATAAAATTGCAGAACAAGTAATTCAAACGTTTGTGACAGAATCTGCTATTTATCGTGCTGGTCAAAATATCGATGATGCTATTCATGCATTTATCGCGGATGGAATGCCAAAATCAGAAGCTACTTTAAAAGGTATTGAAGAATTTGCTCCAGAATGTGCTGTGATTAAAGTTGCTGGTTCTGAGTGTCTCGACTTCGTTGTAGATGAGGCAGTTCAGATTTTCGGAGGAATGGGTTACTCAGCAGAATCTAGTGTAGAAAGAGCCTACAGAGATTCAAGAATCAATAGAATTTTTGAAGGAACGAATGAAATAAATCGAATGCTCACCGTTGAGATGATGCTTCGAAGAGCTATGAAAGGAGAACTTGATTTAATGGGACCTGCAATGGCAGTAGCTAATGAATTGATGAGTATTCCTGATTTTGGCGACAGTCCAGAGGGAGTTCTTGGTGAACAATATAAGGCGCTGAAAGGCTTCAAGAAGGTAATTTTAATGGTTGCTGGTTCAGCTGTTCAAAAACTTATGCAAACTTTAAGTAAAGAGCAAGAAGTATTGATGAATGTTGCAGATGTTGCTATTTGGTCGTACCTAGCAGAAAGTGCACTATTAAGAGTGGACAAACTCGTTCATACTAAAGGTGAAGCTGCTTGCGAACACGAAATAGCAATTGTTAAAACTTATTTCTATGATGTTGCGGATAAAATCAATAAAGCGGCGAAAGATGCTATTAATAGCTTTGCAACAGGAGATGAAGCGAAAATGATGTTAATGGGACTCAAGCGTTTCACTAAAACAGAAGCTTTTAATTCTAAAGAAGCAAGACAAAAAATTGCTCTTCGAGTAATTGAAGCTAATAAATATGATTTTTAATTTATTAAAAAATTTAGAATAGTTAATAAAGGGAGCACGGTAAATGCTCCCTTTTTCATTATTCACAATTACCAGATTAGAAAATAAAAACAATTAAAAAGTTAGGTTACATTAAGAAGATCCTCTTAATTCTCTTAATTCCTTCATGGTTCAAAAAAAATAAATAGTTCAAAATAAAGATAGTAAAAGTTAAAACCATTTAGATGTTAAGATTCATTAAGAAAAACCCTTAATTCTCTTAATTCCTTCATGGTTCAAAAAAAATAAATAGTTCAAAATAAAGATAGTAAAAGTTAAAACCATTTAGATGTTAAGATTCATTAAGAAAAA
>SKGS01000053.1 GCA_007117355.1 Lishizhenia sp.
ATAACTCTACCAGTGCCTGTTGTTTGGGGCTAGAAGTATTCTCCAACAACTTTTTGATTTCTTTTTGTGAGAGCACACATGGAAGTTTAAATTCACGACGAGGGTACAATTTACTTTTGGAATCAAAGGGGGTTTTGAGCACATGACGAAAGAAAAACGCCATGCTTTGCGCAACCATCTTGTGCTTAGAATACGAAGAACCCAGTGTTTTTTTTAGATAATTCATGTACTCAACGACATGATCTTCTGTCCATTGCTTGGGAGTCAAATCGGGAAAATACTCGGCAAAAAACCGAATCTCTCGTGCATAAGCCTCTCTGCTTCTCGAGGCGTAATTCCCTGCTATCATTATTCTTTCCAGCTGCAAAAGTCCCGAAACAGCTTCATCACTCAACACACTCACATTGGTGTGTTCTTCTACTTTTTTTTCATGTTATTTGATTTAAAATGAGCCGTGAAAGTAAACTTTTTGCTAAATTTAACCCATGGTTTTGAGTATAAAATACGGGCTATCAACTGATTCGACGATAGGAGAATTTCGCTTGAACAGCACCTACCCAAAAGTGGCGGTTCAGTGGTTAAATCAAGCTTTGTACTTCTATCCAAGTTTCTGCTTGGTTGACAGTGAAGTGCTTCGAAATCGCCACCTTCGGGTAGCTGCAAAACGTTACCTGCAAGCTGAACCCAACCGCACAAACAGCACATTTGGTTTTTTGCCGACACAAAAAAACCGACCCAGAAAAACCAAAAGAGCTATTTTTCCTGCCTTTATTTTGCTCTAATCAATTTAATGCAGACTGAGTGCACTAATAGATGTTTAATTTGCTGTGTATAAATATAAAAGTATGGAAAATTTAAATGATTTAATTATTCAGAAAGCAAGACCACTACCAGTTATAATCTTAGCTGACATTAGTGGCAGTATGGCAAGTGACAATAAGATAGGTATATTAAATAACGCCATGAGGGAAATGATAGATTCTCTGAAAGATGAGAACTCACTGAGAGCTGAAATCTATTTTTCCGTTATAACATTTGGAGGAGATGTTAAGCCTCATATCAGCTTTACAAAAGCTAGTGAAATAAATTGGGTTGATTTATCAGCGGATGGAATAACCCCAATGGGAAAAGCATTTGGTGTTACAAAAAAACTTCTAGAAGATAAAACAATAATTCCAAGCAGGTCATACGCACCTACCCTAGTTTTATTGTCTGATGGAATACCAACAGATAATTGGGAAACTCCACTAAATCAACTATTGTCTTCTCCTAGAGCATCAAAAGCATTTAGAATAGCAATGTCAATTGGAGCAGGACAAGAGGGAAAAATAGTGTTAAAACAATTCTTAGGGGATTCAGAATTAGATGTTTTTGAAGCAGTACACGCTAGGGATATAAAAAAATTCTTCAGGTTTGTAACGATGAGTGTTTCGCAAAGAGCAAAAAGTGTTAATCCTAACCAACCGGTGAGTGTTAGTTTTGATGACTCAGATGAGAACCTTGATGATTTCGAATTTTAGTTTATGAATGTTCACACTGCCATAATTAAAGGTCCAAAAAAAGAGAAACTTCAAGATGCTCTTGGTATAATTAATCAAAAATACTATAGCCTTATTATTGTAGCTGATGGATTAGGTTCTTCAAAAAATAGTGATTACGGTGCAAAAAAAGCAATTGTTTCGGTTGAAAAGGCAGTTAATCAATGGCGAAAATTGGTTAAAAAGGACAACAAGGTTCTTATACAATTAATTCATTTTTATTGGAATCTTTTAATTGGTGATTCTGGTTTAGAAAAAAAAAATTGTTTAACAACGTGCTTATTTGCTTACCTAGATAAAAGCGATAAGAAAATTATTTTAGGACAGCTTGGAGATGGTTTGTTATTAGTTAAATCGAAAGGAGAGACTGTATTTCTTAAATCGACTGATGATTATAATTTCACAAAATCACTCGGAATTTCAAAATCATACAGCGATTGGAATATCAAGAGTATTAATTACGATATCAACGATTTCGTTCTTATGGTCACAACGGATGGGATTTCAGAAGATTTAGTAGAAAATAAAGAAGATGAATTTGCAGATTCATTAATTCAAGAAATGATAAAACTTAAGAGAAATAAAAGAAATAAATATTTGAACCAATTATTAGTGAACTGGCCAACAAAGTTCCACACTGATGATAAAACAATTTGTATAGCATGGGAAAAGAAAAGATAATTACAGGAACAAGTTCTGGAGCAAATTATGCTATTGAAAAAGAAATTGGTAGAGGAGGCCAAGGCAGAGTATTCTCAATTAAGGGCGGTAAATATGCTTTTAAATTAATTGGGAGAAAAACAAGTTTAAAAGCTCAACTGCTCAAACGGAAAATTTCATATATCAAAACTAGACCGGTTGACGACTTACCAATTTCTATCCCTTTGGAACAAGTTGACGGAAATGCATTGGGATATATTATGGAAATGGCTACAGATATGATTTCGGTTGAAAGTTTAATAAAGCCAAATCCTAAAATAGACTTTACGTTGTGGTGGAGCGAAACGGGAGGTCTTAAAAAACGGATTTTAATCTTAAAAGGAATCGCGGATACTTTATCTAAGCTTCATTCAAGAGGATTAGTTTATGGTGATTTTTCGTTAAGCAATATTTTCGTATCAAATGATAAAGATTATTCTGAGATTTTTTTTATTGATTCAGACAACATCACACACGACTCAAAGGTTGGAACAGCAGTCTATACGCCTGGTTATGCTGCGCCCGAAATTATACAAACTGATAGTCATCAAGCAACCAGTGGATATGATACTTATACAGATGATTTTTCATTTGCTATACTAGCGTATCAACTACTTACACTAAACCATCCGTTCATTGGTGATTATGTCGATGAAGGCGAACCTGAATTAGAAGAGAAAGCGTATTTAGGAAAGATTCCTTGGGTAAGTCACAGTTCAGAAAACGTAAATACTACCAAAAGCGGTATTCCTACATCATTGACTATTTCAAAGAAAATGATGGATGCATTTAGACAAACCTTTGAAAAGGGGATTACTCAAAAAACAATAAGAACAAGTTCCCTGAAATGGCACGAAATATTATCTGGAGCACTTGACGCAATTATTGAGTGTAATAACACATTATGTGAACAAGATTTCTTCTTTTCAAAGGATTTATTGTGTCCATTTTGCAAAGAACAAATGAAATTTGTAGGAATGGCTCGTATTCATCCTTTGATAAAGAAAATGAAAGATGAGATAAAATACGGCTTTTCGGTTAATCTAGAAGATGTTCAAAATATTGGAGAAGTTTTAAGTACAAAAATAATGAATCCTCATAAATATCTAGTTTTTAATGAAAATGACTTCCTTCTAAATTCTTCAAATAGACAATTGTTTAAAGTCAAACTTGAAAGCAATTCCGTTCACATAAAAGGGGTTGATCTAAAGCATATTTCAATTATTTCAAATAAGAAATACAAGAAGGATGTTGATATATCAAATGAAATCAAAGTAAATCTAACTGATGATTTTGTCTTGTTTTTTGACGATTTAAATAAGTATCAAAGAATTTTGAAACTCAAAAAATACTCAAAATGAAATTACATAACGTATTTAAAGGTAAAAAGGACGAGATTAATTTGAGTGTTAAGCCGTCTATTAAGGGAGAATCATTTAAAGAGAATAAAAATACATCTGTAGAAATTAAGTATACACAAGACGCATATTGGTTGATAATTGATAAAGATAGAATTGAAATCGAAGGTTTTACTGCACAAGACAGCAAAGAACTAGAACGTATTGCACATAGCAATAGCATTACATTACTTGTTATTTCTAAAGCCTCTAAAGCTGAAATTAAATCAAAATTATTAACCGATATTATAACTCTACCAGAAGGGATTGATATTGGGTTCAACGACATTATTATTGATGATATCAATAAAAGGTTTTCACGAAATAGAGCTCAAAAAAAACATACAGATTGGTTGTCTGAAGAATTAATTATTCAAGATAACGAGAGAAGGCAAATACTTCTTGATAACTCTCCAGGAGCAAAAGGATTCAGAATATTTGGTAAGTCCATAGCAATTGATGTAAAGAAAAATGATAATGAGAAGTTTGAGATTTTACGAATACTAAAATGGGATAATCGCTTTAATCCAACTTTTTTGCTTAAAGGGGATATTCAAATAAAGGACATATCAAAAACTGCAACACTAAGACAAGACACAGAATTAAAACTAAATAGAATTGATTCTACTGAACGCTATATAAAAACCTGGGAAGACTATCAAGAAAAGGAAAAGGAAAGTAGTATTAGAGAAGTTGAAAAGGGGGGATTTCTCACTATAACGGAAATTATAAGAATATCGGAAAATAAGTACAAATTAGTTTTTGCTAAAAATGAAAATACTGACAAGTGGTTAGAGATAGAAACAGGTTCTTATATTGATTTAAACAGCAAACAAGTATTTCCAAATTTTAATTCCTATGAAGATAGGAACCAAGAAAAAGTTATTTGCAAGCTTATTTCGAAGCAAACAAATCACTTAGTTGTAGAATCAGAAAATAAAATATCAATTTCAGAATCTTCAATTTCTTATGCATGTTTATCTTTATTGGGTAATGTAATAATGAATTCAAGAAGAACTAGGTCGTTAGAAGAAATAAGAAATAACTCGTCACCAATGCCAGTTCTGTCAGCAGTTTTGGAAGGAGTTGATTATGATTCTGTAACTAGAAGAAGGATTAAACCTTTAACATCAAAAGTAAAAAATGAATTTGGTGAGTTTGGACCAAATGAGATGCAAGAACTTGCTTTAGATGTTGCTTTAAATTCGCCAGATATTACAATTATACAAGGACCACCAGGAACTGGAAAAACTAAAGTTATTAGCGCGTTAGCTAAAAGGTTAACTGAAATTCACAAAGAAAACGGAGATGCACCAGAAATGAATATATTATTAACTGCATTTCAGCATGATGCTGTCGAAAATATGGCGGCACGCACAGAGGTTCTTGGATTACCTGCTATAAAATTTAGCAACACCCAACATCAATCAATTGATGTAATAGATAAGTGGATAATAAATCAAACGGAAAAAGTTGAAGCAACTCAAAATGGAATTGAACCCAATGAATTAGAATTGATTTATAATGACATTGTCACATCTTATTTGTCTTACATAAAAACATTAAATCAAGAAAAAGCAAAAAATGATTTACTAAGAATTCGCAAGGAAAATATTGCAACTTTACCAGATGACATTATTGATGATATTAGTAACCTATCAAGAGAAGAATTAAGAACGGATATTACAATACTCAATAAAGTAATTGATAATCTCAGAAACATAAGAACCGATAAAGTCAGTTACAGTGATGATGGAGAAATGAATTTGAATCGGTTTTTAAGAAGTTATAAAAGACACAAAGATGAATTACCAAAAATTGACACAAAAATAATAGAAGAAATAGAGATATATTTAAATAAGGAAGAATTAACAGATGATGATTTTATAGCATTAAGTAATATAAAATTAGAATTGATAGACGCTTTTAAATCTATTAATATTAATGAGACCATTAAACTTTCAAACACGAAAATTGAAAGTGCTTTTAAAAAATTAATTGACTTTTTTGCTCGTAGGATTCAATCTAACGGTTCCATTTATTCAGTACTTTCTGAATTTCAAAATGACTTAAACAGTAATAAATTTAGAGTTAAAGAAACTATTCAAAATTATGTTGCTATAGCAGCAGCAACTGTTCAAGGTAGTAAAGCAAAACAACTTACTCAAATTAAACCAGATCCATTTGATACTGTAATAGTAGATGAAGCAGCAAGGGCAAATCCACTAGATTTATTAATTCCATTGACTTCAGCAAAAAGAAGAATAGTGTTAGTTGGTGATCACAGACAACTCCCCCATATTATTGATAATGCCATACAAAAAGAATTAGAAGAAGATGAGTCTGCGGCAAAAGATGTTTCTAAATTCCTTAAAGACAGCTTATTTGAGCGATTTTATAATATCTTAAAAAAGCTTCATGAAAAAGATGGAGTTCAAAGGGTAGTTACACTTAATACTCAGTATAGAATGCATCCTGTAATTGGAGATTTCATTAGTAAGACTTTTTATGAAAAATATGGTGACCCAAAGATTAATTCAGGTATCCCTGCAGAAAAACTTACTCACAATATTTCTCAATATCAAAATAAAGTAGCAGTTAGTATAAACATTCCAAATATCAAAGGAGAAGAGAAAAAACAAAGTGGAAGCACATTCCGACCAATAGAAGCAAAAGAAGCCGTTCGCAGAGCTAAAGAGATTCTTGATACTGACCCGTCTATGTCTGTAGGAATTATTACGTTTTACAGCAGGCAAGTTGCTGAGTTATTCAATGAGGTTGAAAAATTAGGAATGTCAGAAAAAAATGAAAGTGGCGAAAATGTTATAACCAAACCCTATCAAAAAACAGTGAAAGCTGAAGAGCGTTTTAGGATTGGTTCAGTAGATGCTTTTCAGGGTAAAGAATTTGATGTAGTTATACTTTCTCTAGTCAGGTCAAACAATATTCAAATAAAAAACCATTTAGATATTAGAAAGAAATATGGGTTTCTAACATCATATAATCGACTAAATGTTGCCATGAGTAGAGCTAAAAAACTACTAATTGCTGTTGGTGATGAAGAGATGTTTAAAATACAACAGGCAGAAGAACACATTTTTGGACTTTATGCTTTTTACAATGAATTAATTAATTCCGAATATGGCATTAGTATTTGATAATAAAAATATACTGATAAAGTTTTTTTCAAACAAAACTTTGGACAGCAATCTCAAAAAAGAGTTAATTGTATATCCGATTTTAGCTCATAAGATTTATGCACCAATAATTGATGATTTAGAATTAAATATATTCCAAAAATATATTCTTTCGATTTTAAACAAAGGAAATTTTTCTTTGGATAAGATTTCTGAATGGTTAAGTCTTGATATTATTTTAGTTAAAACAATAGCTGTAGAATTAGCCAATAAGAACCTTATAGATATTAACACAATGAATATCAATCTAAAGGGAAAGGAGCTGATTGATGGAAGTTTTTCTTGGTTTAATAATGCAGAGAATTTAAGAAAAGACATTCGGTATATTTTTCAAGATGTTTTTACACAAGAATTATATCCTGTTGTTCTACCCTTTAATAACTTCCAAGAAAACATTTGGATAGAAAACGATCAGGTGATAATCGGGACAAAGGGTAAGAAAGATAAGTTTCATTATGAATTAATTAATCCTGAAAATATCAATCTATATAAGATTAGAAAACCGGAAACCGAAGAAATTTTAACTGCTCTGGATAAGCATGTTAAACAATACACACCTAATTCGAAAAACGATATAAAAAAAGTTCCCAATGCGGTCAGTTACTTAGATGAAGAACCTGATTTGCTTTATTGTGCTCTATGGATTTCCTCTGAACAAAATAATAGGCAAGAAGAAAATATTCAGGTTACAGATCCTTTTAATCTTTATGATGATACTTATTGGTTAAGAAATAACCTGTTAAAAGCACAAAAGCAAAATGATACTATAAAAGAAGTAATTTATAATCTGGTTCATAATGTTGAGGAGGAAGAGAAAAATAAAGTTTCTGAATTTATGCTTTTGTTTGATAAAGAACTAGATAAAGAAATCAATCAAAAATTTGATATTAGTCTTAAAACTGATTACCCTAATCTATATTCAGCGATTCGGGAATATTTTTTTGATATCAAATTTTATGAATTACACAAAGATGCAACACACCTAAAGAATTCGTTTAGAAAAAGCCAGATTGTTTTAGAAACGCTTTTCAAAATCATCTTTGAAAAATTTAAAGATGATTATGGGGATGTAATTAGCAGTCAAACATATAATGGTGGTCGTTTTCATGCTTACAAAGATGAAATAATAACAAAAATTAAACGGATTAATGCAAATGCTGAAATTCCTAATTGGTATCATAATGAATTTAAAGATGTTTACAATGCATTAAAAAACCCAGATCGTGCCTCTTTAAGAGCTTTATTTATAGCATCCGTTATGGCGTCTCATTATAATAATGAAATACCGATTTATAAAATTTTGGAAACAAAAACCAATACTGCAATATGCATTGAAAATATTGCTGAAAGTAGAAACAAGGTAGGTCATAAATATATCGAAATATCAGATAATGAAATTGACAACTATTTTA
>SKGS01000089.1 GCA_007117355.1 Lishizhenia sp.
AATATACAGCGCTAGACTTTTTTGTTGAAGCCTGTCCTGAGCATAGCCGAAGGATTTTTGGCAATGAACCGAACACAGTGAGCTCATAGCCTGTCCCGACTTTCGGGAAAGACCGCTGAAAGACTTTTATGCTGAATAAAAAAAGTAAAAAAGCCAAACAAGAAAAGAATTTATTACGGTTATAATGACGTTAGCTCAGTAAAAGCTTCCTAGCCCAGTCGAAGGGTAAAATTTCCGAAGTCTTAGAATGCGGGTTAAAACAAAAAAACTACCTTCTTTTCGTAAATTAATTACTTTAGAAGGTAGTTTCTCTATCTATTATGAACTATTACAAACCGAAACCGATGTAATCTTTTTTACCAGAGGAAGTCATAACTTCTAATAGCACTCCCCTATTTTTACTGTTTTTTAGGAAGCTTGTCAGTTGCTCAACACTGTAAACCTTATCATTATTGATTTTTGTTACAATCATTCCTTCTGTAAGACCTAGGGCCTTCAATTTTCCGGCATTAAGGGAAGTGATTTTCACACCATGGTCAATACTAAGCTCTTTCTTTTCATCTTTTGATAATTCTTCAAACGTTGCGCCAAGAGCCGAGAATCGCTCAATTTCTTCTTTAGAACGCAATTCAGTATTCCCTTCTAGGTTCTTCAATACTACTTCACGAATTATTTCGTCTTTACCTCTTCTTATGGTTAAGGAAACAACATCTCCAGGACGTCTCTTACCTATTTCTTCTTGAAGTTGTGCAGGAGTATTTACATCTTTCGAACCAACTTTTAAAATCACATCACCTTCTTTAATTTTTGCTTTTTCAGCTCCTGAACCTTCATTTACACCTGCAACATAAATTCCACGCGTATTCAAAAGATTCTTTTCATCTACTAATTTTTGATTCACTTCTGCAATTTGAACACCCAAAAATCCTCTTTGGACAATACCAAAGTCGATTAAATCGGTCATTACTTTTCTCACTAACTTAGAGGGAACAGCAAAAGCATATCCAGCATAACTTCCTGTTTGAGAAGCGATAGCTGTATTTATTCCGATTAATTCTCCTTCTACATTTACTAGTGCTCCACCTGAATTACCTGGATTCACTGCTGCATCAGTTTGAATGAAAGACTCAATAGGAACTACATCTCGATTTCTACTTCCAATAATATTAATATTACGAGCTTTTGCTGAAACAATACCTGCTGTTACAGTAGAGGTCAAATTAAACGGATTACCCACTGCCAAAACCCATTCTCCAACTTGAATATCATCGCTATTACCGAACTCAATTGGCAATAAATCATTAGCATCAATTTTCAAAATAGCTATATCCGTTGATGGGTCAGTACCAATAATTTTTGCTGAATAAGTTGAATTATCATTTAATGTTACTTCAATCTCATTAGCGTCTTCAATAACGTGATTGTTGGTTACTATATAGCCGTCAGAGGACACTATTACCCCTGAACCAGAACCTTGACCGTACTGCTTTCTTTCTCTACCTCCAGCTCCGGGACCGTAAAAGAACTCAAAAAATGGGTCGCGCTGTACCATCGTCCTAACCACTTTTGTTGTTACGTGAACCACTGAATGAACAGTTTTTGCAGAGGCTATCGTAAAATCCATATTGACATTGGAACCACTATTTGAGGTAAAATTAAAATTTGTTTTACTCGCTGCCGCATTTGGAAAAGTATCCTGCATCACATATTTTTGGTCAGGTTTATCATAAGAATTTAAACCTAAAAAAATTGCCAAAGGGATTATTCCTCCCAACATCCCTAGACCGATTATTTTCCAATTTTTATTCATAGTTTTCAATGTTTTTTCCAAAAATCTTTCAATAATAACGCCAAAAGAAAATGAATGGCAGTTCCCCGCTGTTAAAGATTGTTAAGCAATTTTGGGATGATTTAATTTCTAATTCTTATTTTCGCTTTTGGTAAGTAACAAAATTAAAAGTAAGTATTAGTAAAATATCATTTTTATTCAATGGGTAAACAAAAAATAATAATTGGGTTAGCGTTTCTAATTGGTTTATCCTTGGGTTCTTTGCTTACATGGATTTCTGTGTCAAAAAATGACAGTCCTCAACTTGTAGAAACAAAAATTGAAGAAAAAATAATTACCAAAAAAGTTACTGATACAGTTGTTGTTCAGAAAATTGTGCCAACAACTATTTCAAAAAAAGAAAGTAATGATAGTATCGATTATGGTGCGTCGAAAGATACTTCAAATAGTCAATCAAACAGTCTTTTGGGTGATAAAAAAATTGAAATAGATACCAACCTGATCCTAAATTCTGAGGCAATCCCAAACATTGATACCACTAAAGACGAAAACGATGAGGAAATTGTGATTATTTCGGAAAGGCTAGTAAATCGAAGAACAGTTAAAGTAACTTTTACCACCAGTGAAACAGAAGAGCCAGAGGACAAAATAGCACCACAGGCAGAGCGCTTTTCGGAAAATATGGTAGTTGAATTCTGGGATTCTCCATTAGAGCTAACAGGCTATGAATTAAGTAAAAACAAATTAAAACTCTATGGTTTCAATCCGAATGATATAATTCGGTTAAGCCATGATTCTAATTATGAGCATTTAGTTCTACGCTCAGGACAAGTAGAGTTAAATTTAGTGAAAACAAATCGTTTTCAATCGTTAAACTTTTAGTTTCAATTTCAAAAAAACATGCAGCTTTCATTTCAAAAATACCAAGGCACAGGTAACGATTTTATTATACTAACAATTGATTCGCAGCAGCTTTCTTTATTTACAAATGAATTAATTCAAAAACTCTGCGATAGAAAATTTGGTATTGGAGCAGATGGATTGATATTAATTGAGCCATCTGATAAAGTTGATTTTATAATGCATTACTTTAATAGTGATGGCAGTATCAGTTTTTGCGGAAACGGTGCGAGGTGTGCTGTACATTATGCATTTCAACACAAAATGGCTTCTAACAATACCACTTTCATTGCTAGTGACGGAGAGCATTCCGCTTCGGTAAATGGAGATGAGATAGCATTAAAAATGAATGATGTAATATCTTGGAGTAAAGCTAATGATATAACCATTCTAAATACCGGAAGTCCACATTTCATGAAAAAAGTTGCTTCATTAGAAACGGTAGATATTTTTGAATATGGACAATCCATTCGTTACTCCGATGAATATAAGCAGGAAGGAATTAATGTTAACGTTTACAGTTGTAAAAATGACAATACAGCTGACATGTTGACGTATGAACGAGGTGTAGAAAATGAAACTTTGTCATGCGGAACGGGAGCAACAGCTGTAGCATTGGCAATGGTTATCGAACAAAACAGAGCAGGTTCTTTTGAGAAATTACTGAATGTTAGAGGTGGTAAACTTAAAGTGAAAGGAAATTATAATAAATCTAAATTTTCATCTATCTATTTAATCGGTCCTGCTACCTTTGTATTCGATGGAAATATCGAAACTGGACGACTATAAATTACTTGGTGAAGGAACCTTTATTGTTGTGCTTCATGCAACAAAAATACCTCCTCATATTGGTTTTACGCATAATGGTTGCTTCTTCAGTGCAAAAGTTCATTCAGCTGATATCTCCATCCCAATAAAACACATCCTTTCGATTATTAATCGAAAACACATTTCGACACTTTTTATAAAAGTTCCAATAAATGGTTTAACCTCACATTTTTTGGAGGAGTTATTTTCAAAGTACAGTGAAGGATTGGGAAAAGAACAAACGTGTCTGCATCCAATCAATCAAGTTATTAATTCTGGTGAAAATCATAAAACTATTCATGAATTGGTTGATTATTTAGAAAGAAATAACTTACTTTTATCGGTTCACGGAGTTCATTTGCCTCATAATTACCAAGGAATTCCTAAGTATGGTTTGAAAGAAATTGAGCAAAGAATACTAAATTTAAAGCTATGTTAAAAGGAAAGGCTATTCATCTACGACCGATTGAAATAAAGGACGCAACGTTATTATTACTTTGGGAGAATAACCTACATAATTGGCGTTACAGTGAAACAATAGCTCCATTTTCATTGGCTGAAATTTCGGCATTTATAGAGCGAGCATCCGATATTCATGCAAACAAGCAACTCCGTATGATGATTTGTTTGAATGAAACAGACGAAGCTATTGGTACTATTGATTTTTATGCTATTTCATTTAAGCATATGCACGCAGGTATTGGAATTTTGATTGCTAGTGATGAACATAGAGGAAAAGGGTATGCAAAAGAATCACTTGAACTTTTCATTCAATACGGACGTGAATACTTGGAAATACCAAATTATTTCTGTTCCATAATAAAATCGAATACAGATAGTGTGAAACTATTTGAAGCTGCTGGTTTTAAGCATGTAGGAACTAGAAAAAACTGGTATAAAAACGGTAAAAACCAAGAAGACGAACTGCTCTATCAAAAAGAATTTAACCCACTGTAATGATGATTAATAAGTCTAGTTTTTTTCATTTTTTCATTTTTTCATCACTTTTGTTGCTTGCTTCTTGTGATTCTATTGGTTTGTATTTTGCGAGTAAAAAAACTACCATTAATTCAGAAAACAGCATCGTTTATATTCCTTCGAACAGTTCCTTATCTGATGTTTACAAGTTACTAGAAAAAGCTGAAATTTTAGAAGATAGCGATGTGTTTTTCTCCATTGCTGAATATAAAAATCTTAACGACGACAGAATAGGTGCTGGAAAATATGAGATTGCTGCAAACATGCTGATTAAAGACTTATTAAATGCTTTTACACTAAACAGTCTAGGTAATGGAAATAAAGAATTAGAAGTAACTGTAACGTTCAATAATTGCAGAACAATCTATGACTTAGCAGGAAAAGTTGGAAATCAATTAGAATTAGACAGCAGCTTGTTAATCAACTATATTAAAGATGAATCTTTTTTAGCCAAACATCAACTCAATGAAAAAACTGTTGGAATTCTTTTCCTTCCAGATTCTTATCGCATGTTTTGGGATACAGATGAAATAGCATTTATGGACAGAATGGTTGAGAACTTCTCAAGATTTTGGAACAAAGAACGAAAAGAAAAAATTAAATCTATTGGTCTAAAAAATCCAAATGAAGTTGTCACCTTGGCTTCTATTGTTTATAAAGAACAAGATAAGCATCCTTCTGAATGGAGAACAATAGCTGGACTTTATTTGAATCGCATAAAAAATGGTTGGCTTTTGCAGTCAGACCCTACATTTGTTTTTTGCTGGGGAGATAAACTTAAAGAAATCAAACGATTAACCTATGAACACAGAAGTATTGACTGCCCTTATAACACCTATAAATACGCAGGGTTACCTCCAGGACCTATTTATTTACCACCAGCACAAGTTATTGATGCGGTGTTAAATGCAGAAGAAAACAACTACTTCTACATGTGCGCAAAGCCAGCTGGAAATGGTTTACATAATTTTGCTAATTCACTAAGTGAGCACAATAAAAATGCAAAAGCTTATCAAAATTGGTTAAGTAAAAATAAAATACGCTAATGAAAACAACAGTACTTTCTCACAGACAAATCGAGCAAAAACTCCAACGAATAGCTTACGAAATAATAGAAAACAATAATGAAGCTAGTTCATTTTATCTTATTGGTATAAAAGGAAATGGTTCTATTTTAGTTAAGCGATTGGAAGCGGTTTTAATACAAATTGGTCATCAAAAAGTTGAATCAGGAGAAATAATAATTAATAAGCAAAATCCTTTTAACGAGCCAATTCAATTTACTCATGACGACATTGACTTGTCTAAATCTACCATCATTCTTGTTGATGATGTTATAAATTCGGGGAGAACCATGCAATATGCGCTCGCAAAAATATTAGAAAAACCTGTTTTTAAAATCAAAACCGTTGCCCTTGTTGACCGCAAACACAGAAGATACCCCATTCACAGTGATTACATTGGGTTAACCCTTTCAACAACTTTACAAGACCGTGTAAAAGTAGATTTGGGAGAAGAGGACTGCGCTTTTTTAGTTTAAACAAACTGAATTCGTAATAAATATGTAATTTGCACCAAAGTTTTGCTCATGGACATGGAGAAATGGAGTTCGCGATTATTGATAATATTTTCTGGGGCAATTCTATTGCAGTTTATTGCGTTCTACAATGGATTTCCATTAGTTTATTCAGATACTGGAACATATATATACAGTGGATTCGACTCATTTGTTCCAAAGGACAGACCTATATTTTATGGCTTATTAGTTAAATGGTTTAGCTTAAAAAAATCGTTATGGGGAGTTGTTTTCATACAGAATTTATTGACTTCTTTTGTCGTTTTTGAGTTTAGTAAGTTGATACATTCAAAACTCTCTGCAATTCAATATATCGGTATTACTTTCTTTCTTGTTTGTATAACGAGTATAGGTTGGTATAGTAACCAAATCATGCCAGATTTTTTTGCTCCATTATTGGTTTTGGCTGTTGTTTGGTTTTTACTAGTTCGAAAAAGCCATTGGTTAAAGAAATTCTTAATGGCATTTGTAATATTAGCGGCTAATCTTTCTCATTTTGCACATCTTTTTCTGACCTCTTTTTTAATTATAGTTATTTTTCTCTTTTACCTTTTGTACAAACGAAAAGACAGCCTTGTTTTTTTCTACGAACTAAAATCAAAACTATTTTTGTTGGCAACCATAACCGTTTTTAGTTGGATTCTAATCCCTTCCATTCATAGCTTCTATGGCGGAGGATTACGGTTATCCAAGGGAAGTCACGTATTTTTAGTTGCTCATTTGAATGAAAAAGGTATTTTAAAAGAAATATTAGACATACACTGTGATACTCCTACACTAGAAAATTGCTCACTTTGCAAAGATAAAAACGAACTTCCAAAAGATATTGACGGTTTTATTTGGTCAGGAACATTTTTGGAACGACATGGAGGCTGGGATGAAAGCGAGGAACAATTTTCAAAAATAATTCGATTAAGTCTTTCATCTCCTCATTTCTTAGCCAGTAATATCTTTTACTCCTTTGTTTATAGTTTTGCACAATTACCTCATATAGAAATCGGAGAAGGACTTACAGCATACAACGAACATAGTGCTCCCTATGGTCAGGTTGCTTGGCGTTTTCCTAATGAATTAAATTCTTATCTTAACAGTAAGCAAAACAACTATAACGGTGTTAATCTCACTTTTGATAGTTTGAATATTTTTCATTGGATTGTTCAAATAAACTCTATTTTTTTAATACTATTTATTTTAGCTAACAAGGAACGTATTAAAATCACAAGGCAACACATTTGGTTAATTTATTTTCTAGGAATTTCTATACTAGGAAACGCACTAGTTACAGCGGGACTAAGTGCTCCATATACGCGCTATCAATCTCGTGTTATGTGGATTATTCCATTGTTAGTACTTTTACTTCTTTTCCATTACAGAAAGAACATTTGGAAAATTGTTCGAACAAATACTGAATAAACCTTATTTTATTTTTCTGATGACAAAACATTTATTCTTTCATTTAATGAGGGGGTAGCCCATCTATATTATTCATATTTCTGTAATAATTTTGTTGAACTAATTAATGTACTATGACTACAGTAAAAATATACGTTCAATTTTCGCGTAATGTATTGCTATTATTAACTTGCTTATCTTATTTTACTTTAGTAAATGGACAAACTTACACATTTACAAACGCTGGAGCAACAGGACCTAACGGACCAACTCAAGCGCAATTGAATGCTGCCTATGGTGCTGGAAATCCATTAAATGGTCAAGTCACATCTTCAAATGGTATTCAATTATGGACGGTTCCAGTATCTGGTACATATAGAATTACTGTGCTAGGTGCTTCTGGAGGAGGTATTGGTACAACTAATAATCAGAGAGGAGGAAGGGGAACTAGCATAATTGGAGAGTTTGAGTTAGTTCAAGGTGAAGTTATAAGAATATTAGTTGGACAAATGGGGGCTCATAATCAGTATGGTGCGACTTTAGGCACTAATTCATCTTCAAGTGGTGGAGGCGGTAGCTTTGTTGTAAGATCACCTTACAACACAAATGCATCAATTCTAGCTATCGCTGGAGGTGGTGGAGGAAGGTCTGC
>SKGS01000049.1 GCA_007117355.1 Lishizhenia sp.
TACTAGCCGTAATTTTATCAACAATTACTTTTGCCCAAGGAAGTATATTTTACTCTAAGATTTATAGTGCAGATAATGGCGCATATGAAGTTCTCGTGACAGTTGACGTTTATGAATTACCTCATACTTATGAGCCTTGGGACAATGGTACGGCAAACGTTCAGTTTTGGTTTGATTATTCAATGGATTTAATTGGTGCAGGAGCCCCATCAAATTTATGGACTTTTAATGGGTATGCAACATGTCAAGACAAAATGTTTTACCTTGGGAATTTGCCAAATAGTCCGAATTCAGATAACTTGAGAAATTCAAATACAGCAACCATCGCGGATGAATGTGCAGAACCCGTGATGCCTTGTTTTTGTGAAAATTTTGAGGTTTATTTTGAAGTACATGGCCCTAATTTGAATACCACAACCATTGTGTTAGAACCTTCGTCGTTTACGGTGCTTCCCATCGAATTACTTTCATTTAAGGCTATCGCAATGGGGCGTTCAATTGATTTGGAATGGTCAACAGCTTCAGAAACCAATAACGAGTTTTTTACTATTGAGCGCTCAAACGATGGGCAAACATGGGAGGAGATAGCGTACATAGATGGGGCGGGAAACTCATCCAATCAAATTGATTATTCGTGGACAGATAATACTCCTTTGAACGGTGTTTCTTATTACAGGTTAAAACAAACAGATTTCGACGGAGAGTTTAGTTACAGTGAAATTGCAGCGGTTGAATTAAACGGAAAGAATGAAATGAAAGTTTATCCTAATCCAGCTAAATCGTCTGTGACTATCTCTTTTGATAAGCATGATAACTTAGATGAATTTCAATTTCTTGATAATGTTGGAAGAAATGTTACAAATCGAGTAACTATTCTCTCGCAAAGTGAAAGTTCATATCTAATAGATATAAGTGGTTTGCCAACAGGATTCTACTTTGTTTCGTATGGAGATCAAAATACAAGGCTTATCAAAGAATGATTCAAATTGTCTTATTTTAAACATGACAAAAGTCATACTAACAATTTTCGAAAAAAAATGTTTTTATTATTGTTAAAGAAATAAATAAGCTATCTTTGCGCCCAAAATAATCTTATTTAAAGACTGAGTAATGTCAGATATCAAAGGTAAAGTTTCACAGGTTATAGGTCCTGTAGTGGATGTGAGCTTCGACAAAGGTGTTGAACTCCCTAATATTTATGATGCATTAGAGGTAAAAAAGGCAGATGGATCTGTTGTTGTTCTTGAAGTGCAATCACATGTTGGTGAAAATTCTGTTAGAACTATCTCTATGGATTCTACTGATGGTTTTACAAGAGGAATGGAAGTTCTTGCTACTGGTAAGGCTATCCAAATGCCAATAGGTGACCAAGTGAAAGGAAGACTTTTTAATGTAGTTGGTGATAGTATTGACGGAATTGGTGATACTGATAGATCAAAAGGAGCGTCAATTCACAGAGAAGCGCCAAAATTTGAAGATTTATCGACGGCTACAGAAGTTTTATTTACTGGTATTAAAGTAATTGACTTGATTGAACCTTATGCAAAAGGTGGTAAAATTGGTCTTTTTGGAGGTGCTGGTGTTGGTAAAACAGTACTTATTCAGGAGTTGATAAACAACATTGCTAAAGCATATTCTGGATTGTCAGTGTTTGCTGGTGTTGGAGAACGTACAAGAGAAGGTAACGACTTGCTTCGAGAAATGCTTGAATCAGGTATCATTAAGTATGGTGATGAGTTCATGAAATCCATGGAAGAAGGTGGATGGGACTTATCAAAAATTGATAAAGAACAATTAAAAGAATCTAAAGCGTCTTTTGTTTTCGGTCAGATGAATGAGCCTCCAGGTGCTCGTGCAAGAGTAGCATTGTCTGGTCTTACATTAGCTGAATATTTCCGTGATGGAGAAGGTGACGGTCAAGGTAAAGATATTCTTTTCTTCGTTGATAATATCTTCCGTTTTACACAAGCTGGTTCAGAGGTATCTGCACTATTAGGTCGTATGCCTTCTGCGGTTGGTTATCAGCCTACGCTTGCAACTGAAATGGGTGCAATGCAGGAACGAATTACTTCAACAAAAAATGGATCTATTACATCTGTTCAAGCGGTTTATGTACCTGCGGATGACTTAACAGACCCTGCTCCTGCGAACACATTTGCTCACTTGGATGCAACAACTGTACTCTCTCGTAAAATTGCTGAGTTGGGTATTTATCCTGCGGTTGACCCTTTGGATTCAACATCTCGAATTTTAACACCAGAAATCGTAGGTAATGAACATTACGATTGTGCAAGACGAGTGCAAAGTACGCTTCAACGATACAAAGAACTACAAGATATTATTGCTATCCTTGGTATGGACGAATTGTCTGAAGAAGATAAATTAGTAGTACATAGAGCAAGAAGAGTTCAACGTTTCTTATCTCAGCCTTTCCACGTTGCAGAACAGTTTACTGGTCTAAAAGGTGTACTTGTAGATATTAAAGACACAATCAAAGGATTTAACATGATTCTTGATGGTGAAATGGATAAGTACCCTGAAGCGGCTTTCAACTTAAAAGGAAGCATCGAAGAGGTAATCGAGGCTGGAGAAAAAATGTTAGCAGAAGCATAATTCATTCAAAATGGTATTAGAAGTTATTACACCAGAAAAAAAGGTCTTTCAAGGAGAAGTAGAAGCAGTTCAATTTCCGGGTATAAATGGTTCATTCCAAGTTTTGGAAAATCACGCCCCGCTAATTTCTGCTTTAGCACCTGGTAAAATCAAAATAGACCTTAAAAATCAAGATAGTAAATATGAGGCTTTCGCAAGTGCGGTTGAAAGTGATTCATCCAATGCCAAGCTTATTAGATTATCTGTTAAAGGTGGTGTTGTAGAAATTAGAAATAACCATATTATAGTTCTAGCGGATTAGCATTAGAATTGTGTAATATAAATTGTAAAAAGAGGGAAAAATAATAAATTCCCTCTTTTTTGTTAAACATAGTTAACCTTTACTCAATTTTATTCCAATTTCTCCGTTTCATGTTGTAAATTCGCTGATTGATATAAGAAATGAGCATATTTAAAAGTATAGATTTAACCAAATGCCCTGAGCACATCGCTATTATCATGGACGGTAATGGACGTTGGGCAAAGCAACAAGGTGAAATGAGATTGTTTGGTCATACTTATGGCGTAGAAGCTGTTCGTGAGGTACTTAAAGCTTGTGTTGAACTTGGAGTAAAGTACTTGACACTTTATGCTTTTTCTACTGAAAACTGGAATCGACCTAAAGAAGAAGTTGATGGGCTGATGAACTTGTTAGTTGACACTATTGCTAATGAAGTTGACGAACTTAACGAAAACGGAGTGAGACTGCACAGTATCGGTGATGAAAATCAACTTCCTGAAGCATGTAATCATGAACTTAATATCGCTAAGAAAGCAACAGAACATAATACCAAGGTGAACCTGATACTTGCATTAAATTACAGTGCTAGATGGGAAATTTTGAACGCTGTTAAAGAAATAGCACAAAAAGTAAAATCAGGAGAGTTAAAACCAAATGAAATTCAAGAGAATGATTTTTGTTCTGCTCTAAGCATGCCTGGTTTTCCTGACCCTGAGCTAATGATTAGAACATCTGGCGAATACAGATTAAGTAATTTCCTGTTATGGCAAATTGCTTATTCAGAATTGTATTTTACGGATAAGTTGTGGCCAGATTTTAAAAAAGAAGATTTATTTGAAGCTGTGCTAGATTTTCAATCACGAGAAAGAAGATTTGGTTTAGTTTCAGAACAATTGAAATAAATTTATGAGATATTTAGTAGTTATTTTTATCGGAATAACATCCTTGTTAAATGCACAATTCGAATTAGATTATTCTAAACCAGAAGTTTATGAACTTGGTGGAATTCGAGTTTCTGGTGCTGATAACTATGACCATCAACAGATAATTGCCATTTCTGGACTTAGAATAGGAAGTCAAATTTCTGTCCCAGGCGATGACATCACTAAAGCAATTAAAAACCTTTGGGAAGAAGAACTATTCTCCGATGCAAGAATATTGATAGACCAAGTTTCTGGTTCTGCTATTTACTTAGAAATAGCACTTCAACCAAGACCTAAACTTTCTCGATTTAGATTTGAAGGAGCAAAGAAAAAAGAAGCGGATAAAATTAGAGAAGAAATCAAACTTTTTGCTGGTAAAAGTATTACTGAAGATTTGATTTTTAATACAGCAAGAAGAGTAAGAGGTTTCTACCGAGAAAAAGGATATTATAATGTGAGGGTGGATATCGATAGACGACCTGATGATATGATGACCAATTCGGAAATATTTGTAATTCGAATTGATAAAGGTAGTAAAGTGAAAATAGCTGAGATTAACTTTTATGGTGTGGAGGCTATCTCCCATAGAAAGCTTCGCAGAATAATGAAAGATACTAAAGTAAAAGGGATTGCTCGTATCTTTAAGCGTTCAAAGTTTTCAACTTCTGCGTTTCAAAGAGATAAAGAAGCTATACTGGCTAAGTTCCAAGAGTTGGGAATGCGTGATGCTGAAATAACCAGAGACTCAGTTTATTTAATTGATGAAAGCAACTTAGCTATTGATATTTACATTGATGAAGGTGAAAAATATTACTTCGGTGATATTACGTGGATTGGTAACGCCAAATATACTTCTGGTTATCTAGATACTGTTCTAGGTATAAAAAGGGGTGATTTATTTAATAGGTCATTATTGGAAACTCGTCTTTTTCAAAGTATGGACGGTAGAGATATTTCTGCTTTGTATATGGATAGAGGATATTTATTTTTTCAGGTAAACCCTGTTGAAATAAATGTTGAGGACAACCATATTAATTATGAAATGCGAATTATTGAAGGTAAAGAAGCAAGAATAAAAAATATTATTATTAAAGGAAATTACAAGACCAATGACCATGTGATACGTCGCGAAATCCGAACGCGTCCAGGTGATTTGTTTAATAGAAATGATATTATTCGTAGTCAGAGGGAACTTGCACAATTAGGCTATTTTGATGAACAAAATTTTGATATTATTCCTATTCCAAACCCACAAGATGGAACCGTTGATATAGAATATCATCTAGTAGAGAAATCATCTGACCAAATCGAATTATCAGGTGGTTATGGGATGGGGCGTGTGATAGGAACGCTTGGTCTAACATTTAATAACTTTTCTATTCAAAACTTTTTTAATAAAGAAAAATGGCAGCCATTACCAACAGGAGATGGACAAAGGCTTTCGCTGCGTGCTCAAACAAATGGAACGTTTTTCCAATCGTATAACCTTTCCTTTACTGAGCCTTGGCTTGGTGGAAGAAAACCAAATGCACTATCTGTTTGGATGAACCATACTATGGTTTCTCCTGCTGCTAACTCAAGAGTTGCTATTACGGGGACAGGTGTTGGTATTCAAAGAAGGAAAAGAATTCCAGATGATTTCTTTAGTGCTTATTACGAATTGGGTTATCAGTATTATGATGTGAGAAACTATGGTCAGATTTTTGACTTTGATAATGGATACTCAAATAATATTGCATTTAAATATGTTCTTTCTAGAAATTCTATTGATGCACCAATTTATCCGAGAAGTGGTTCTAGAATGACATTAACTACAAAAGCAACTTTGCCATATTCGATGTTTGATGGAGTAGAGGATTATAGTTTGCTTACAGAACAAGAACGAAATAAATTTACTGAATTTTACAAAATTAAATTCACAGGTGAATGGTTCTTGCCATTGACTCCAGATAAGAAATTAGTACTACACCCGAAAGTAGGTTTTGGTTTTATGGGAAGTTATTCACAAGCTAAAGGATTAGCTCCATTTGAAAGATTTTACCTAGGTGGTAACGCACTTCAAGGAGTAGCATTATTTGATGGTCGAGAACTTATTTCGTTAAGAGGATATGAAGAACAAGAAGTGTCTTCAAGATTAGGAGATCCTTTAATAGCGAGATATTCCCTTGAGCTGCGCTATCCTATTTCGTTGAACCCCTCAGCAACCTTCTTTGTTGTAGCCTTTACAGAAGCAGGGAACACTTTCCGAGACTTTAATAGCTTCAATCCATTTAATGTAAAACGTTCGTTTGGGGGAGGTGTACGAGTGTTCTTGCCAATGTTTGGTATGTTAGGTTTTGATTATGGTTGGGGAATTGACCCACTTGACCCTCATAGTCAAGGTTATGGTAACCCTAGTGATATGTTAAGAAGAGGAGGTAACCCGGTTGGCGTGTTCCAGTTTATAATTGGCGCAAATCTTGGAGACCTCTAATAAAAAGTTCCAATGAAAAAGTATATTTTATTTTTATTGATTGTTTTTGGCACAGTATTTGAAAATGTTGCTCAAAAGTATGGTTATATTGATTCTGATTATATCCTAGACAATATGCCAGAATATTCGGAGGCCAAAGAAAAATTAGATAAGTTTGCCGAGCGTTGGCAAAAAGAAATTGAGGACAGATACACCGCAATTAATAAAAAACGTCAGGAGTTTATGAGAGTGGAGGCAATCCTTCCCGAAGAAGAACGTAAAAATCGTTTGGAGGAGATAGAGTTAATGGAAAGCGAAACACTGGAGTTACAACAAATGAGGTTTGGAGTTAATGGTGATCTTTTTGCAAAAAGAAAGGAATTGATTGAACCAATTCAAGACAAAGTGTTTGAAGCATTGACAGAAGTCGCAAGTCGTGGAAAATATACTTTCGTTTTTGATAAAGCTAATCAATCAAACCTTATATTTGCAGACCCAAAATATGATATTAGTAAATTAGTAATGAGACAACTTGGCATCTCAGAAAAGTAAAAGAACAAAAACTAGAACATGAAAAAGTTAATATTAGTAGTAGTTATCTCCGTTTTTGGATTGATAAATGTTATAGCACAGTCAACAGTTGCACATGTAAATACGCAACGAATCCTTGACACAATGCCTTCTAGAAAAGCTGCAATTAAACAAATGGAACAGTTTGAAGAAAGAGCAATGCAAGAGTTGCAAGAAACACAAGCAAAACTGCAAAGTGATTACCAAAAGCTTATGGCGGAAAAGGATAATATGGTTCCAACTGCATTTAAGTTTGAAGAAAATCGTTTGATGAAAAAGTCTCAAGAATTTCAACAAAGACAACAAGAGTTAGAGCAAGAGATTCAAATTCTAGGAAATGAACTAAACGAACCTATTTTAGATCGCGTGCAAAAAGCGATTGAAATAGTTTGTAAATACGAGAAAATTGATTACGTAATGGATGAGACAGGTCTATTATATGCAAAAGGAAAAGATATAACCAATAAAGTTATTAAAGAGGTGATGGTTTTGGAAGAAAATCCTATTAAACCAAGTGTCTCAAACTAATAAATGGTTTTTAAAATTGAAAAAGTTGCCTTCATGAGGCAACTTTTTTTGTTTTATATCAAAAGAATTTATTCGAATTATCTGTGAACCTTTCTCTTCAATTATTACCTTTACTTTTGGATGGTTAAAATGAATGTTATATAATGCAATATTCACCAATTGGCGTTTTTGATTCTGGTTATGGTGGATTAACCGTACTAAAAGAATTAC
This sequence comes from Lishizhenia sp., assembly GCA_007117355.1. Lineage (GTDB taxonomy): Bacteria > Bacteroidota > Bacteroidia > Flavobacteriales_D > Crocinitomicaceae > CSBr16-161. The sequence goes on from SKGS01000049.1 coordinate 7,577, forward strand.
ATAGAGCGTTGCCTGAATATGATTATTTATATTTTGGCGACAATGCTAGAGCACCATATGGAACAAGATCCTTCGATATTGTCTATGAATACACTTTGGAATGTGTTGAGCAGCTTTTCAAAGAAGGTTGTCAACTTGTTATTTTAGCGTGTAATACAGCTTCTGCAAAAGCATTAAGAACTATTCAGCAAAATGATTTAGCTAAATATCCAGGTAAAAGAGTACTTGGCGTCATTCGTCCAAGTGCTGAAATAGTTGGGAATTATTCTAATTCTAATCATATCGGTATTCTCGCAACAGAGGGAACAGTGAAAAGCAATTCTTATCCTTTAGAAATTTCAAAATTCTATCCTAATTTAAAAGTTTCTCAGCAAGCATGTCCAATGTGGGTGCCACTAGTAGAGAATGGTGAATATCATTCCGAAGAAGGAAAAGGTTTTATTCAACGAGATATCGAAAGATTTATA
>SKGS01000073.1 GCA_007117355.1 Lishizhenia sp.
ACGCTTTCGTGCTTTTGTGTGGTAGCTCCATTGTCTAAGTAAACTAATTTTTTACCGTGAACCTCAGTTTCTAAAATTGGGAACTGAGCTCTTATATCGTTTGGATTAAACTCTTTTTTATACATATTACAAAGATACAAATGAATAATCTAAACAGCGTTTATTAATACTTTGTTTATCGTGAAAATTCATTTTTAACCCGATTTATTCACGAATCTTATGTTGGTTAATTGAGCGATTTTTTTTAAATGTTATTGAAATAAGTGGGTAAGTTTAATTTATAAATGAAATTGTTCAAACAATTGCTTCTAATTTCTTATAATGACAAGAACAATTAGTTATATTTGTCTTCATTGATTCGTTCCATGAAAAGTAAATTTATTAACACGCTACTCTTTGTTCTGACAAGTATTATATGCTATGGTCAGTCATCGGGTAATGTCATTATAAATAATAACATTTCTGATTTTCCGTTTGCCATGACGACTTTTGGAACAAAGTATGGCTTGCCGCAAAATCAAGTTTTCAGTATAGTTGAAAAAGATGATCAAAGTATTTTCGTATCCACAGCTAATGGTGTAGTTTCATTTAATGGGTATGTATTTGAGAAACTTTCCTCTCATTCAGATAACAAAAAATTTATTTACACAAATTTACATTGGGATACTGAGAACCAAATACTATATGGTAATACATCTAATGGTCAATATCACCAAATCTATCCAAATTTTGAAGTTAAAAAGGGTGGGTTTTATGGGTCTCAGCATTTTCGTGATACGCTTTTTACAATTGACGCATCAGGCTTAATTCAAGCATCAAATTTATCTAGAAAGAATGTGTTTTTTCAAATGCATACCAATCTGAAAGGTGTTCGTCTTATTGTTAGGTTGGGAAATTCTTTTTTACTTTCAAATGAAAATGGACTTTTTCTGTTTGAAAAAAATAATAGAGAAATAAAACGATTGTCTTCTGAAATGTTTGAGGCGTATTCCTTGTGTCCTAAGGAAGACAGAGTTGCATTAGCTTGTAAAAATCATATTTTAGTTCTTTCGGAAAGTAAAAACATAGTTAAAAAAATATTTTTTGGTGATTCAGAAAGAACCGAAACGTTTCCATCGACCCCCAAGGGTTTACTTCATTTAAAAGATTCAACTTTTTTAATTACCACTTCTGATGAAATTATTTATGTAAACAATGGTAATATCAATAAACTAAGCGACGCCTCTTCTTTTACAGGCGGTACTTATATTACAATTTACAAACATAGTTCCCAAAATTCTATTTTTATTGGCTCTTCTATTAGAGGTTTAGTATTGTTTAACCCTTTGTCAGGAAGGGTGTTAAAAAGAAAAAACACAATTGAAGAACAGTCTTTTGGATCAATGATTAAATTACCATCAGGCTCAATTATAACTTATTCTTCAAGGGGGCGTCTTCTGAAAATTAGAAATAATCGGGTTGAATTAATACGAACAGCAAGAATCCCATTCTCAACGCTGAGTTATATCGATGGTTTTATATATGCCGGTTATTGGGGGAATTATGGCATTCAAAAAATGGACACAAGTGGAAACGTATTAAAAACATACCCGCAATTTGATGATAGAGATAATTATCGAAATTATCATATATCATCTATACATAAGGATCAAAAAGGAATGTTTTGGGTAGGGACTTTTAGAGGTCTTCTTTATGGAGAAACACTAGATGCATTGAAGCCAGTAAAAAATATTTCAGGAAGAGTTTCAAGCATTTTTGAAAGTAGCTCTGGTCATATATTTGTTGGTGGTGAAAAAGGATATTTTAAGTTATTGAATAAAAAATATGAACCTAGAATAATAAGTAATAATCAATCTATAAATTATGAAGTTAGAACCTTTTATGAAGACGATGAGGGTAAGATTTGGATTGGAACATACGGAGCAGGACTTTTTTGCTTAAAAGAAAATAAGCTTTTTTCATTTAATAACAACAAAGATGTATTGTTAAGTGAAGATGTTTTTACGCTTGCTTTAGATAAGCACCATCGTTTTTTGTGTTCTTCCAATGATGGATTATTTATTGTGGAAAAAGAGGATTTGGAAAACTACATGAATGGAGATACTGAACATATTGTACCTATTGTATTCAACTCTAATTCTGGGATTCCTACATCAGAATTCAACGGAGGATTTTTAAATAGCTATGCAGAATCGAACGGTATATTTTACTTTCCTACAATTGATGGAGTGTATGTAATAGAACCTCCATTATTAAAAAATTATAATCGTAATGTAAATATTTCCTCTGTTCTTGTTAACGATTCGCTTAGTCCTGTTAATGACTTATTATTAGAAAGAAATCAAAATAATATAGAAATAGCATTTTTTACTCCTACATTCAACCCAACTAGAAACGTTCATTATCAATACCGACTTAATATTAATGGTGTACAATCAGAATGGTCTTCACTTACTAAGGACTTGGTAGCTCGCTTTTTACTATTGCCTAATGGCACGTTTAACTTTCAAGTAAGATCAATTGATGGGATTAGTTCAAGCGATATAGCTGTTACAGATTTCAATTTTGAAATACAAAAATCCTTTTTTGAGTCTTGGGTGTTTTACATCTTGATTCTGTTTATTATCATTATTCTTATTTCTATTTATCTCTACATTCGAACAGCCGCAATACGTGAAAAACAAGAACAAGAAAGCAATCTAAATAATTATTTTCTGGACCTAAAAATGAAGGCTGTTCAGTCTAAAATGAATCCGCACTTTTTGTTTAATACATTGAACAATATCAATTACTTATTGGCTACCGAACAATACGAAGAGGCTGAAGACCATTTGCAAGAGTTTTCTATCCTTGTGAGAGAGTTTTTGCAAAATAGTGAGAAGTCATTTATAAAAATTGCGAACGAAATTAAAATGATTAAACTCTATTTAAGTATAGAGAAAAGAAGGTTCCCAAAACTATTAAATTTTGAGATTAACGTTGATGATGAATTAAAAGAGTTAGTAATTCCAACATTGATGATTCAGCCTTTTGCCGAAAATGCTATTAAACATGGTATAGCTCATAGCGACAACCCATGTATGCTGTCTATTTCAATTCAAAAAACAGAAGACCAAGGAATCGAAATAATTATAGAAGACGATGGTATTGGTAGAAAACGATCCATGGAAATAAATAAAAGTAGAGTAGGTCATAATTCAATGGGAATTGAAATTGTTAAGGATAAAATTAAAGTAGTTCGAAATAAATATAATATCTTTATAGACTTGCAAACAATTGATAAAGAAGAACCAAATACTGGTACAATAGTAAAAATAAAAATACCGAAGCATGATAAAGTGTTTGATAGTTGAAGATGAAGTAGCAGGGCAGTATCTTTTGCAAAGGAAAATAAAAAAATATTATCCTAGCTGTCACGTGGAAAAAGTAATTGATAACCTTCCGGATGCAGTGGAATATTTAAATCAACATAAAGATATCGACCTAGTTTTTATGGATGTCCAAATTAAAGGAGGTACAGGTCTCGATGTGCTACAAGAAATTCAAGACAAAAACTTTGAAACGATTTTTATTACGGCTTATCCAGAATTTGCAATTCAAGCATTAAATAAAGACGCATCGTACTATTTGCTTAAGCCAATCCACGATGAAGAGTTTGTCAGCGGTATGGATGCCGTCCTTTCGAAAATACAATCCAAGAAAGGAGATTCAGGTATGTTCGTTTCTAAAAAAGGTGAACAATATTACATTTATTATAAAGATTTAATTTGTTTGGAGTCGGACGGAGCTTACACACATATTTATACAACAAATGAACGTTTGATGTCTTCAAAAAATCTCGGTTATTACGAAAAATCATTACCTGAGAATATTTTCGTAAGAACACACCATTCGTATATTATAAACGCTCAGCATATTAAGAAGTTAGTTAAAAATAGAGGCGGTATGCTTACAATGACAAATGATATGGAAGTTCCAGTCGCACAAAGAAGAATGGCTGATTTGCAGCATTTCATTTCTGATTAATTAATAAAACAGATATTTTTCATCAAGAAGAATTGGCTTATTTTTATATCGCTGAATTTCTGATTTCTGAGAATTTTTCAAACGGTTATTGAATTGGTCATATTTTTGTGTTACAATTTTTAGCAGTGTTACAATTTTTAGCAGTGTTACAATTTTTAGCAATATTTTTGAATTTAAAATAATTTAAATAAATGTCAAAAACAGATTCCTTTCAGGTATTAATTGATTCTATTCAACAACTTGCGAATAAATTATCCGATGGCACAATCTCCTCTGAAGAAATGCTGCGGATGCAAGAAGAAACTAGAAAACTGTATGAACGCACTGTAATCTTAAATTATAAAGTTCAAGAACAACATGTTTACAATAAACAAAATGGAGATGCTTTTGATGATTTGGATGTTGTCGAAAAACCTGAAATAAGTACTCAAAAAATAAAAGAACCTGAAACTACTTCCGAACATGAAGTGGAAAAACCAGCTAAAGAGGAGAACTTGAGTTTCGACTTTACTAGCCCTCAAATTGTTATGCCAACTTCTGATGAATTAGAGAAAGAGGTGGAGAAAGAAGATGATGCTGACGAACAGCCAATTGAATCAGAAAAAGAAGAGAACGTAAGTAAAGAAACCACAACTGTAGTACAGATGGATAATTCACCAAATCCTAATGAGATGATAGAAGACGAGGTGGTGATGTCGTTTTACGAAAAATTTACAGAAGTTCACGATAATTCATTGATGAGTGTCTTGAGTAATCAAAAATTAGAATCACTTAAAGGTGCTTTTGGGTTAAACGATAGGCTGCAAATTATTAATGAACTTTTTAATGGCGACCATGATGAGTTTAATACCATCATTGAAGTATTGGATAACCTTGACTCAAATGTTAAAGCAAGGGTTAAACTAAGTGAAATAGCTGCGCAACATCAGTGGGAACAAGATAATATTTTAGTGGAAGAATTGGTTAGAAAAGTTGAACGACGTTATGCGTAAACTGTTTTTTTCGTTCGTTCCATTCATCTTTGTCCTTTTTAGTTTTGGACAACTTGAGTACGAACGAAAAATCACAGAACAACTTTGTAGTGATTCGCTTTTTGGTAGAGGCTATGTGAATGATGGAGTGGGAAAAGCTAGTCGCTTATTAGCTAAAGAATTTTCAGAAATTGGCTTACAACCGTTATTTGGTGATGAGTTTTATCAGCCGTTTTCATTTAAAGTAAATACTTTTCCCGGTGTGGTTTCTCTAAAAATTGGTTGTAAAAAACTTACCCCCGGAGTCGATTTTCTCGTTAATCCAAATTCTGGCAGTGTTTCAGGGAAGCTAATTATTAAAGAATTGGATTATAAAACAGTTTCGAGTAATGACTTAATAATCCAAGAGATAGTTTTATTAGGCCAAGCGAAACACAACACTTTTGTTATTGACTTGACACAATTAAAAGGAAAGTCTCAAGAAGAGTGGAAACAACAACTCCTCGGATTAGGTAATTATGCAAATATTTTATTTTTAACCGATGAAAAACTCGGCTGGGCTGTTGGAAGAACTCAACTTAAAAAGGCAGTTTTTTGCATTGACAAGAAAAGCTATAGGACAAAAAGAATGTCTGCCGAAGTAGAGGCGTTCTTGGAAAGAGATTATGTTTCTAAAAATGTTGGAGCGTTGATTCCATCGAAGAAACCAAATGCAAAGACTATTGTTTTTACTGCACATTACGATCACCTTGGAGGAATGGGGCAAAAAACATTTTTCCCAGGAGCTAATGACAATGCAAGTGGTACAGTTATGCTACTTTCATTAGCAAAGTATTTTGTAGCAAATCCTTCAGGTTTTAATTTGATTTTTGTTGCATTTGCCGGTGAGGAAGCGGGTCTTATTGGTTCCTTTCATTTTGTTGAAGAGAAAAGCATAGATTTATCAAAAATCAAACTAGTCCTAAATTTAGACATTATGGGAAGTGGTGAAGATGGAATTACTGTGGTAAATGGTAAAGTACGGACTGAATTATTTGAACTTTTACAAAAAGTAAATTCAGAGGGTGATTTTTTACCATCCATTAAAGCAAGAGGCGAAACAACAAATTCAGACCATTATCCATTTCATCTAAAAGGAGTTCCTGCATTTTTTATTTATACCAGAGGACTGAATCAAAACTACCATGACATCTATGATACGTATGAAAACTTAACCTTTTCAGCTTATTCGGCTATCATAAATCTTTTAACAAATTACGTAAAAGCACTTGAGAATTTTTAGAGATAAACTTGAATTTTGGCTATTGAAATAATACAGAACCCTCATTTCAGGTATTAATTTTTGTGTTTTTAAACCAACATAATCACAATATCCAAACCAACAAAGCTCAAAGATTCATGCAGAATTTTTATTTTTGACTCAAAAAAGAATGTCCCAAAGAAAATGTCCTTCATGCGGTGCTTGGAATGACCAATTAAATTCGAAATGCTCAAGCTGTGGTGAGTTATTGGATAGAAAGAAAGCTCGTTTGATAAGGTTGAAAAAAGAAGGAAAGCTTCCCTTGAAAATTGAACCAAGTCCACTTTTTGATATAAAACCTCATTATGCTTGGTGGCAGAAGTTAATCTTGTATATAGTTCGACCAATTTACTGGACGTTTTTCGGAATTGTTTCGGCTATTCTCTATTTAATTGCATGGTTGGCAGCATAAAGGATTATTTATCGCCAATTTTTTCTATCTATTTTAGTATAGCGATATTGTTGTTTGTAATTAGTCAATTACTTCAGTATTTCAATAGTGCACCACTGTTTGTGAGTAGTTACTTGGATGATATAGTAGTTATTCCAATTATTTTACCCATCGTGCAAGTACTTTTAAGGATTATTCAAAAAAATCAGCATTATCAACTTGATTTCGGGATGGTTCTAACCACTGTCTTATTGTTGACAATTGTCTTTGAAATAATTTTGCCGAGATATAGCACCCGATACACCTCAGATTATTGGGATGTCTTCTGTTACAGCTTGGGAGCACTTTTTTATTGGAAGTTTCAAAACAAACCGAATTAACCCTTTTTAGCTGTTCCAAATATGGATTAGCTGTGAAGTACAATAGTTTAAAATAACTTATTGTTTCGTCAAGGGGCTTGGGTTAATAAATAATTCAGTCCAAAGATTATTCAACAACTAAGCAGTTCCCTACACATTTAAAACCAAAAAATCACTACCTTCGTAGTCCAAATTTTGGCGCATGGAAAATACAAGGGGAAACTTGATGTTATATAACAGTTTAACAGGGAAAAAAGAGAAGTTTATTCCCTTGCATAAGGACTTTGTTGGTCTTTATGTATGTGGTCCGACAGTATATAATTATGTACACTTGGGGAACTGTAGAACATTTATTTCCTTTGATATGGTGTATCGCTATCTTAAACACATTGGATATAAGGTACGATATGTTCGAAATATTACGGATGCGGGTCACTTGGAGAATGACGCAGAGGAAGGAGAAGATAAAATTGCAAAAAAAGCTCGTTTGGAGCAGCTGGAACCAATGGAGGTGGTTCAGTACTATACCGTTGACTTTCATAAAGTACTTGAGCAATTTAATAATCTTCCTCCAAGCATTGAGCCGACAGCAACAGGACACATTGTAGAACAGATAGAATTGGTTCAAAAAATCATTGACAAAGGCTTGGCTTATGTTGTGAATGGTTCAGTTTATTTTGATGTAGAAAAATACGATAGTCAAACGGATTACGGCGAATTATCTGGTAGAAGAATTGAAGAACTGATGGCCGGAACTAGAGCTTTGGATGGTCAGGATGAAAAAAAATCACCATTGGATTTTGCTCTTTGGAAAAATGCCAAGCCAGAACACATAATGAAATGGCCATCCCCTTGGGGTATTGGTTTTCCTGGATGGCATTTGGAATGTTCAGCGATGAGCACAAAATATTTAGGTGACCAGTTTGATTTGCACGGTGGGGGAATGGATTTAAAATTTCCACATCACGAATGTGAAATTGCTCAGGGGCATGCCGCTACAGGGGTAAAACCAGTACGTTATTGGATGCATGCAAATATGCTCACCTTAAACGGAAAAAAAATGAGCAAATCGACTGGAAACACCTTGCTTCCAAGAGAATTATTTTCTGGTGAAAACGATGTGCTAGAAAAAGCATATGACCCGATAGTAGTAAGGTTTTTTATCATGCAAGCCCATTACAGAAGTACCTTAGATTTTAGTTCGGAAGCTTTGTCCGCTTCCGAAAAAGGATTTTACCGATTAATGGAAGCGCAAAAATTAGTCGAGCAACTACCAACAACTAAAGAGGAGTCGTCTATTGATACAAAATCGCTAGTTAGTCAATGCTATGCGGCAATGAATGATGATTTCAATACGCCGATTCTAATTGCTCATCTTTTTGACTTGGTAAAACAAATACATCAAATTAATAACGGAACAGAAAAAATATCAGAATCTGACAAGTTGTTGCTCCAAAAAGAATTTAATGGCTTCATTTTTGATGTGCTAGGATTAAAACAATTAGAAACTACGGAAGATAATTCTCTTGATAAAGTAATGGAGTTAGTGTTGGAAATGCGCCAAAAAGCAAGACAGGAGAAGGATTGGGCAACATCAGATGCTATTCGTGATAAGTTGGTAGAAGCTGGTATAGTAGTAAAAGATGGAAAAGACGGTGTTACTTGGTCAAAATCGTAACTAAGTCAATGATAATGAGTATAAATAGATTATGGTAGTAAAGTTAATTAATAAATCGGCATTCGAAACCCCAAAATATGAAACTAAAAATGCCGCAGGTGTTGATTTGCGTGCAAATACTGAGGAGACAATCGCTTTATCTCCAATGCAGCGCCAGTTAATTCCAACGGGGTTGTTTTTGGAAATCCCTGATGGATTTGAAGCGCAAGTGCGACCAAGAAGTGGTTTAGCCTTGAAAAAAGGTTTAACTGTATTAAATGCTCCAGGAACGATTGATGCTGATTATCGAGGAGAAATCGGTGTTATTTTAGTTAACTTGTCTAATGAAACTGTTACGATTGAACCAGGAGAAAGAGTAGCTCAATTGGTTTTTGCTCCTTTTGAACAGGCAAACTTTTTGCAAGTAGATTCGCTTTCAGAAACAGAACGTGGTTCAGGCGGCTTTGGAAGTACAGGCACCAAATAAAAATTATTAAATCAACAATAAAACACCAAAAAATTAAAAGTTTATGAAAATAGTAGTCCCAATGGCCGGAAGAGGCTCAAGATTAAGACCACATACATTGACAGTACCCAAACCATTAGTTCCAGTTGGTGGAAAACCGATTGTGCATCGTCTTGTTGAAGATATTGCAGCAATCTGCACAGAGCCAATTGAAGAGGTTGGTTTTATTATTGGTGATTTTGGAGAGCAAGTAGAGAAAGACCTAATTGCTGTTGCAGAACAAATTGGAGCAAAAGGAAAAATTTATTACCAAGATAAACCTTTAGGAACAGCTCATGCGGTGAATTGCGCAAAAGACATGTTAAACGGTCCTGTTGTTGTCGCTTTCGCCGATACGCTTTTTAAAGCAGACTTTAAAATAAATCCAGAAGATGATGGAATTCTTTGGGTAAAACAAATTGAAGACCCAAGTGCTTTCGGCGTGGTCAAAATGGATAATAATGGACGAATCATTGATTTCGTAGAAAAACCACAAACGTTTGTATCAGACCTCGCAATGATTGGAGTTTATTACTTTAAGAAAGCGGAGGATTTACAAAAAGAGTTGAAGTATCTGATGGATAACGATATCATTAAAGGAGGGGAATATCAGCTTCCTGATGCACTTCGAAGACTTACTGAAAAAGGAAGCGTTTTTCGCCCCGGAAAAGTGACAGAATGGTTAGATTGTGGTAATAAAACTGTAACGGTTCATACTAATCAGCGTGTGCTAGAACATGATGCTGCCAAAAATGTAAAACTAATTCATGATTCTACAAAATTGATTAATTCTGTTGTTGTGCCTCCTTGTTTTATAGGTGAAAATGCTGTTTTAGAAAATTGTATAGTTGGTCCTCATGTTTCAATTGGGGCTAATTCTGAGTTAAAAAATGCGGTTGTCTCTAATTCCATTATTCAACATAAAACAAAAGTAGAAAATACAGTTATTGCTAATAGTATGATAGGAAGTTCTGTAAACTACATTGAAAAGGCACAAAACTTGAGCATAGGAGACTTTACAACCATAGATAATAAATGATAAGAATATTTGTAGCCATATTTTTTAGCTTCTTATTTGTTCTTCCAGCCTTTTCTCAAAGGAAAAAGAAAAAGAAAAAAGAAGAGACCTTTGTTGAGCAAGCTAAAGACGATGTATTTGCTATTACGTCTTCTGAGCAGTTTAGCTATTTGGATAAATTTCACTTGGCCGTTAGGGAAAAGCTTTCAGGAAACTTATCCGAAGCAAAGCGATTATTTTTAGAATGTGTTGAAGAATATCCAAACAATGATGCAGTTTATTTTGCACTAGCTGAAATTGCTAAAAAGCAAAAGCTGAAGTCTGAGGCACTTCGTTTTTTGTTAGAAGCTCAAAGGCTTGACCCAAATAACATTTTTTATACACAAGAAATTGCCTTTTTACAGTTGGATAAAGCGCAGTTTGAAGAGGCTGTTGTTAATTTTGAACTATTAGTAGAACGAGAGCCAAGACATGTGGAGTGGATTTATGCTTACGGTCAAGCTTTAGTATATAGCGGAAAATATAAAGATGCTATCGGAGCTTTTGAAAAGGTACAAGACATCATGGGACCAATTCCTGAAATAACCATGATGCTTGTAGAATTGTATAAAGAAACCAAACAAGAGGATGAAATAGAAGGACTGCTGCTGAAACTGAAAAAAGCTTTCCCGCAAGACCTCAGTGTGCTTAAAACGGTTATTGGTTATTATGAAGAATCAAACGAAAATGAAAAAGCCATAAAATTAATAGAAGAATTGGTTATAGCTGAACCTGAAAATGGAATAGCTCATTTTATTCTTGCTAGTTATTATGGAGAAAAGAAAAACGATGAAAAGCTCTTTTATCATTTGCCTATTGTAATGAAATCTTCAGATGTTCCATTAGGAGAAAAACTGAGTCTATTACGATTGACTACAGTTAATTCACCAAATGATGAGGAAATTGAAAAGCTTTTTGAGTTGTTAATTGAAGAACATGAAAATGATTTGCAGGTTCATTCCCTTTATGGCGATTATTTGGTGGGAAAAGGAAAACCTCATGAAGCTTTAGTGAGTTATAAAATTGCGCTTAACAATGAACCAAACGAATTTGGTGTATGGGCAACCATTCTTGCTTTTCAAAGTGCGTATAAATTTTACGACGCTTTATACATAGATGCGCAAAAAGCCTTAGAAATTTTTCCAACTATGCCTTTTGCTTATTATGCAGCTGCTGAAGGAGCTATAAAGGCGGGAAAGCTTGATGAAGCTAGATCCTTTTTAGATATGGGGGAAGCCTATGTTTTGGATGATAAGAAACAACAATCTCGATTTGCTATGCGCCGAGGAGAAATTTTCTTTGCTCAAGGTGATTCTAAAAAAGGAAAAGAACAAATGGAAAAAGCATTAAAATTGCAACCTAATTCTGAACCAATTTTAGTGAGTTATGCTAACAATTTAGTTCGCTTTGATAAAGACTATAAATCTTCTGAGAAGTTACTTTACCCTTTACTCAAAAACGAAAGTGTGGGGTCTAATGTTTATTACGCTTTGGGAAATATTTATCTTCAATCAAAAGATTATACAAAAGGAATTCGTCTCATTGAGACAGCATTAGAAGAGGTAAACTTTAAAGCGGAATTATTTGACTTATTAGGGGATTTGTATTTTCATAATGAAGAACTAAATAAAGCTGTTGAAGCTTGGGAAAAAGCAAAACAAAACCAAAGCAACAACCGAGAATTAGATAAAAAGTTAGAAGAAAAAATGTATTATGCGCCAATCTATTTTTAAAATTGGAATCTACTTATTACTGCTAATCATTATTTCTTCTTGTGCAAGGGGCAAGTCTGCCGTTCAAGAGAATTCAGAGAAATTACCTAAGGTAAAAGATGAGGTGCTTATCAGTCGCTTGGATAGTTTGAGTAAAATTAAACCAAGAACATTCTACACAAAGGTAAGCTCAAAATATAAAGATAATTCAATGAAAGTGTCTTTCAAGACCTCGTTGAGGATGGTTGCGGATAGTGCTTTGAATGCTCTGATTACATTTGCACGAATTCCAATTTATAACTCCATGGTAACTCTAGATACGCTTACCATTGTCGATCGCAGAAATAATTGTTTTATACAAGAAGGAATGAGTTATTTGAAAAACACTTTTGATGTCGATTTTCAGCACAATAATATTGAAGAAGTGTTGCTCGGAATGCCTGTTGGCTGGGATTCAAACGAAGAATACTACCAACTTAAAGACCCTTTTAATTATATCATATCTTCTCACAATAAAAGAAGCCTCAGAAGATCTACTAAAGATTTAACTGGTGACGTTTATATCCGTTATTACCTCACCAACGATACTAGAAATGTGCGAAAAGTGGTAATTGATAGCCCAGCTGATACAACGTCAATTTTTATAGATTATTTAACCAGAGAATGGATTGACGATTATTATTTGCCTTCTGAGGCGGATGTCAGAATTGAAACTCCCCGGGATACTATTTTAATGGATATGAAATACTCAAAAACTTCCGTTAATGATACATTAATACTATATTTGAACATACCAGACAAATATGAGCGTTGTGATTAAGTGTTTTTTAGTGTTTTTCTTTTCATCTCTTGCGCTTTATTCCTTCGCGCAAAAGGGTTCCGACCGTTTAAAGCAAGAGCAGTTAAAATTGGAGAAACAAATTGCAACAACAAAATCTTTAGTCGAAGCGTCTAAGAAAAATACTGAAACCTCATTGTCAGAAGTTCAACTTATTGATAAAGAGGTTAAATATAGAGAGCAATTACTAAATAATATAGATAATCAAATTCGTGCTTCTGAGTTAAAAATGAAGCAGAAAAACCAACGCATTTATCAATTGGAAAATGAAGTCGAGCTCTTAAAATCACAATATGCGCAATTGCTCGTTTATGCCTATAAACGCAGGAATAAATATGGTAACTTGATGTTTATTTTTAGTGCGGAGAGTCTTGAGGAAGCTTTGAAAAGAAGGCTCTACTTAGAAAAACTTGGAGAAATACAAAAAAAGCAGTTGCGTCTGATTGCCCAGAATATGGAAATCATTGAATCTGAAATTGGTGTTTTAGAAGAAGAAAAACTGAACAAAGCAAAATTAGCGGACCAAAAAAGATTGGAACGAGAGGACATACTTGCAGCAAAGAAAGAAAAAGAGGTTGTTTATCAAAAGTTCAAAGCTAAAGAACAAGAGGTTCTTGCTGAGTTGAGGTTGCAAGAAGAAAAAAACATTGAGTTACAAAACCAAATTCAAGCTGCGATACAGAAAGAAATAGCCGAAGAGCAAGCTAGGTTAGAAAAGTTGCGAAAAGAAGCTGAGGCGAGGCGAAGAGCTGAAGCAGCTGCAAGATCTGCTGAAAAAAAGACCGAAGGAGAGGCAACAGTGAGTGAAGCGCCTGAAAAACCAACTCCTTTCTTAGAAACGAAAGAAGCTAACTTAGTGGGATCCGATTTTGCATCTAACCGGGGCAGGCTACCTTGGCCCGTAGAAAAAGGAACAATCACACAGAATTATGGTAAAAATCCTCATCCTACTTTGATGAATGTTTACACTCAAAATAACGGTGTTGATATTAGCACGCCTAAAAGCGCAGTCGTTAGGGCTATTTATGATGGTGAGGTTACAAGTGTAATTAATATCCCTGGAGCTGGTAAAGTAGTCATTATCAAACACGGTGATTTTAGAACGGTTTATTCTAACATTCAAGAAGCCTATGTAACAAAAGGGTCTATAGTGTCAACCAAAACTCCTATTGGTGAACTTATGCCAGCGAAAGAAGGTGGAGTATCGATCGCGCATTTTGAAATACATGAAGTAAAAGATGGACAAGTCAAACAATTAAACCCAAATCTCTGGATTGTAAAGTGATTCATCAAAACAATCACCAGTTGTTTTATTCACAAAACCCTTTCAATAACTATTCTTGAATTTAGGTTTTTTCTCAACTATTTAGTGCTACCTTTACGCATTAGGTCAGTTGTTTTTGGCAAGACCTAAATTACTTTATACATTAAATTAATTATTTCTGTTGATACCATATGCAGAATAAAGAAATAACAATAGCCATAGACGGTTGGTCATCATGCGGTAAAAGCACTTTAGCAAAAGCCATGTCTCAATCGTTGAATTATAAATACGTAGATTCTGGAGCAATGTACAGAGGAGTTGCTCTATATGCATTGCGCAAGGGCTGGGCATCTAAAAATCATTTAGACAAAGAAAGTCTTATTGCTGCATTACCTAAAATCAATTTGTCTTTTGAATACAACTCTTCTACAAAATCTTCTGATTTATTATTAAATGGAGAAAATGTCGAAAATGAAATAAGAACATTAGAAGTTTCAGAAGTTGTGAGCAAGATTGCTACAATAAAAGAGGTTCGAAAGAATTTAGTTCAGCAACAGCAAAAAATGGGAAAAGAAGGTGGTATCGTTATGGATGGCAGAGATATAGGCTCGGTTGTTTTTCCAAATGCAGAACTAAAAATATTTGTTACAGCTTCACCTGAAATTCGTACAAAGAGAAGGTTTCTTGAGTTAACGAATAAAGGAGAACAAGTTACGCTAGAGGAAGTTAGAAAAAACCTCAGTGATAGAGATAAGCTGGATACTTCAAGAAAAGAAAGTCCGTTAATTCAAGTGGATGATGCTATTGTCTTGGATAATTCCAACTTAAATCAAAATGAACAGCTAGTTTTGGCATTATCTTGGGTAGAAAATTATTTTGATAATAAGAAATAGAAATTTGATTCGTTATATTTATTAATTATGGTTGTCTTTGCAAAAGTTTTTTTGGTTTCCTTGTCCATGCTCTCTCTGTTTTACTTTACAGGCTCTAATACTCCTGTTAAAAAAAACAATGCAACCTCTGAATCAGAGGATAAAACACACTGGCAGAATAACCTGATTCGATTAAAGCATTTAAACGATTCAACAGAAGGGTCTTATGTTGAAAATGGAAGCTTATTCATTGAACGTTGGGACACCTTGGCGCAACCTAAGTTTTGGAAAACTGTCATGTTGATGTCAGCGGACTCGTGTATCGTAAACGTTGCGCGTAATCGACATGTATTGAAGAAAATGTCTATTGATGAATGGGATAGTCAAAGCGATACAGAAAAGGATGACCTTAAAGCAGCATTGAGAGAGGAGTTTGGATACCCTGAAGATGAAAAAATTTACATGACCACTGGTAAAGCAGACTTCTATAATTTTGAAGCAGTACTGCCAAGTATTTCCAAAGGTGTTACTGTATTTAAAGAGGAAGATGTTGACCCATGGTATGCTCAAGCGATACTTTTGATAGAAAGTCCAGGTAAATTAGCTAAGTCCAATGTAGGTGCCTATGGTCCTTTTCAATTGATGCCTGGCGTAGCAAGAACACATGGATTGCGTGTAGATAAATACGTTGATGAACGTAAGGATTTCGTTCGTTCTGCACAAGGAGCTAGTAGTTTAATCGCAAAAACTTGTTTGCCACACGCTCGCAGAATTTTAGAAGAACAAGGGTTGACATACAACGAAACAGATTTATGGTTTAGACTTTTTGTCTTACATGTCTATCACGCTGGCGCATATAATGTCGAATCTGTTATAAAGGTGATAAAACCAACAGAGGGAAGTGGTCAACTCATTCAAGACATGTGGCAAACCTCTGCTGCAAAATTTAAGAATGCTTCGCAAAACTATTCGCAGTTAGCACTAGCTGGATTGATGATTCTTGAAGAACTTCTTATGGAAAATTGCGATTATGTTGTTATCTCCGAATAAAATTTCTAGAGTAAATATTGAAGCCTTGTAAACGCTTGCTTCTATGTCTTCATTCGTGATTAGAAACCAATTTACTTTAAAGAGATACTTCTAGTTAACGATAATCCGTACATTTGTAGTTCGAATTAGCAAAGTCATGGAAATTACAAGAGATAAAGTTATTGAGGCACTAGGAAATGTCATTGAACCGGATTTAAAAAAGGATATCATTTCTCAAAATTTAGTGGAAGAGCTAAAAATTGATGGAAACAATATTTCGATGGTTGTTAATGTTGTTAATCCAGCTCTTCATGCTCGCAAAAGAATGCAAGAAGCTGTTTCATTTACGTTAAAAAGAGTTTTAGGTGACGCTATTAATGTTGAAACGGTAGTTAAAGGACTCCCCGCAGAAGCTAAAGCTGTTCGAAGAAAAATTTTACCTGAAGTAAAACACATAGTTGCTATTGCATCAGGAAAAGGTGGAGTTGGAAAATCAACTGTAACTGCCAATTTAGCTGGAGGTCTGGCTAAAAAAGGATTTAAAGTTGGAATTGTTGATGCTGATATTTATGGACCTTCAATGCCTACCATGTTCGATATTGTTGGTGAACGACCTCAAGGTGTAGATGTAGATGGTGAACAAAAAATGGTACCTGTTCTTTCGTATGGTATTCCAATTATGTCTATTGGCTTTTTTACAGATCCTGACAATGCAGTTGTTTGGCGTGGCCCTATGGCTGCTAAAGCGCTGACTCAAATGTTTACAGACACACACTGGGGCGAATTGGATTATTTACTTATAGACCTTCCTCCTGGAACTGGAGATATTCATTTATCTTTGGTGCAAACTGTACCTTTAGATGGAGCTGTAATCGTTTCAACTCCTCAAGAAGTAGCGCTAGCTGATGCTCGAAAAGGTGTTAACATGTTTCAGTTAGACAACATTAAAGTGCCAGTTTTAGGATTGATTGAAAATATGGCGTGGTTTACCCCTGAAGAGTTACCAAACAATAAGTACTATATTTTCGGTAGAGACGGAGTGAAGAATTTAGCGCACGGAATGAACGAAACGTTTTTAGGACATATTCCACTGGTACAAAGTGTTAGAGAGTCTGGAGACATTGGACGACCTGCTGTTTATCAAGAGAATACTATTGTTGCCAAGGCGTTTGATGAATTAGTAGATCGTTTTGTAACAGAGGTTGAACGTAAGAAATCAAAAAAAGATGATAAATAAGGAGGAAGTTTCAAAAAAAGTAGAAGAGGCTATCGAACAATTGAGGCCTTTTTTAGAAGCAGACGGCGGAAACATGGAACTCGTTGATGTGACTCATGAAGGGGTTGTTCAGGTTCGTTTATTAGGTGCTTGCCGCGATTGCTCAATGAGTGAGATGACAATGAAAGCAGGATTAGAAGAAGCAATAAAGAAAGTTGCTCCTGAGGTTGTTCGAGTAGAGGCGGTTGATAATAATTAATTGTAAACCTCCATATTATCCAAAAGACGAACATCCCCGCAGTAAGCTACAACGCATGCTGTAGCTCCTTTTTCCCATTTTTCTATTGGCATAAGTGAAACAGGATGAACGATAGTTACATATTCTACGTTTAGCCCACCTTCTTCAATTAGTTGAGTCAAGGTTTTCTCAACTTCTCTTGGACTTTTTTCTGTAGCAAGCTTTTTCGCCTTAACAAGTGATTTGTATATAATGGTGGACTTTTCTTTTTCTGATTCGCTCAACCGCAGATTTCTGCTACTCATAGCCAGTCCATTACTTTCCCTTAATGTGTCAATAGCTACAACTTCAACGGATAAGTTAAGCGCTTCTTTCATTGCTTTAATTACCGCTACTTGCTGAAAGTCTTTTTTTCCGAAATAAGCTCTTGTTGGTCGAACAATTTCAAATAAACGATTAACAACATTGACTACACCGTTAAAATGACCGGGTCTATGCTTGCCTTCCATTACTTCATCCAAGGGCGATAAGTCAATGTGTAAAGGAGAGTAGTTTTTTGGATAAATCTCATCATTCGAAGGACAAAATAGTGCAGTGCATCCAATTTTCTTTAACAGAGAAATATCTTTTTCTAATGTCCGGGGATATTTATTAAGGTCATCAGGATTATTAAACTGAGTTGGATTAACGAAAATACTTACAATGGTTAATTCATTTTCATTCATTGACTCTGAAACAAGCATTAGATGTCCTTCATGCAAAGCTCCCATTGTTGGGACAAAACCAATAGATTTGCGCGAATTGTTTTGCGAATTTAAATAATTACGCAAATCAGTTATTGTACTGAAAATGTGCAAGATAAGTTATTTTGAAGTTATAGCAAAATAGCAAAACTATTTTTTTTTATTGAATATCCGAGTTTTTTTTTATATTTTTGTACTTGATTTATCAAAATTACTTTCATGGAGAAAAAGAGAATTCTTTTTGTATCGCAAGAAATCACGCCGTTTTTACCAAAGTCAGAACTATCTACTGTCGCTAGGAAACTTCCTCAAGGAGTTCAAGAGAGTGGCAAGGAGATTCGCGTGTTTATGCCAAGATTTGGAACCATTAACGAGCGTCGTCATCAGTTGCACGAAGTAATTCGTTTATCGGGAATGAATTTAATAATCGATGACACTGATCATCCGTTAATAATTAAAGTGGCTTCTATACCCACCGCAAGAATGCAGGTGTACTTTATAGACAACGAGGAATACTTTAAACGAAAGAGTGTTTTTCAAGATGATAAAGGTGAAGAGTATAAAGACAATGATGAACGTTCAATGTTCTTCTGTCGTGGAGTTTTGGAAACAGTGAAGAAACTTGGTTGGAAGCCAGATGTAATTCATTGCCATGGTTGGATGACGTCATTGATGCCGCTTTATATAAAAGAAATCTATAACAATGACCCGCATTTTTCAGACACGAAAGTGGTTTATTCATTGTATAATGATTCTTTTAACAATAATTGGAACAATGGCTTTGTAGATAAACTTAAGTTTGAGGGCTTTAAAGATGAAATTATTAATTCTTTAAAAGAGGGTAGCTGTGAAAGTTTAAACAAAACAGCTTTGCAATATTCCGATGGTGTTATCGTTGGAAAGAAAGAAGTGAATGAAGAATTAGTTGGTTTTGTAAATAGTTTAGATTGCCATAAAATGGAATACGAGCTGGATGAAACGCAACCTAAATTCGTAAGTGAGTTTTTTGACAAAGTTATTGAAGAGGAGGTTTTACTAGAAGAATGATACATAATTTGAATAATTTGAATTTATGGCGGAGAGTAATTTTACTTTCCGCTACTTTTTTAATAGCCATACTTGTAGGGTATAGCTGTAAGAAAAAAAACAATCCAATTGGAGAAGGGGTTTTGCCACCAGGATCAAGTTTAGAGTCAGGAGGTATTGATACATTTTCATTACGAACGTACAGTACAATAGTTGATACTGTTATATCGATGAATCCTAGGTATAATTTGGTTGGACAATTTGATGATGTGGAAGTAGGCTATGTGAATGCAAGCTTTTATACTCAACTCTCACTTTCTGGTTTTTCACCTGATTTTGGAGATTTTAGTAAAATAAAAGTGGACTCATTGGTTCTTGCTTTTAGATACGGTGGCTACTACGGAGATCCAATTGAAGAGTTATTTGAAGTGTACGAAATCGAGGAGGATTTGCATGAAGATTCTACGTATTATAGTTTTTCTACAGTCGCAACTAAAACACAAAATTTAGTTCCTACAGCTAATAACGAAGGCTTACTTAAGCCAGACCCCTTAAAGCCAAGTGTTGTAGGGAATGACACCATTGAACCACAGTTACGTATTCCTTTGGACACATTGTTTGGTAGGCAGCTTATGATGCTTGCAGCAGAGTCCCCAAACAATCAAGAGTTTTTGGAAGGGTTCAAAGGGCTTCATGTGAAGGTTAATAAGCCAAGGCCTTCTAGAGGTAGAGGTGCAGTATATTATTTAGAATCAACCGCTCCAAGTTCAAAAATGACCGTATATTATTCTGTTGATGATACGGTTAAAGCTAATTTTGATTTTTTAATTAGTAATCAACTTGTTGACTTCAACCACATGGAGTTTGATATGACCGGTTCACCGTTAGAGAAAGTGATTCAAGATACAATTCCAGGTCAAGAGCAATTTTATGCACAAGCATTTCAAGCAAGAGCCAAAGTTGAGTTTCCTAGCGTTAGTGATATTCCAGAGAATATTGTATTGCACAATGCAATGTTAGAGTTACCAATAAGTTATTTTACAGGAAATAATTTTTATCCAAGTAGTTCAGTTACTGTTGGTGCAAAATTATTTGAGGGCGATGAACAAGTTTTTCTAATAAATGATAATGTTGAGTACAATGCTCAGCTCAGGGCATATGTCGTGAATTTGCGTCCTTATATTCAAAGTATTATCAATGGTGAAGTTATTAATGATGGGTTAATTATTTCTCCGCGTTTTTTCAATACAACGACAGAAAGAATTATATTTAACGGCACGAAGACAATGAATAAAATGAAACCAAAGCTTCGTATTGTTTACACGGAGTTTTAATTGAAAACTAATAATAACCCCAAATAAGTGTGAATTATGTGTGGAATTGTTGCATATATAGGTCATAAAGAAGCCTATCCCATAATCCTAAAAGGATTAAAAAGATTAGAGTACCGAGGATACGATAGTGCAGGAATTGCCGTATTGAATAGTGAAGGTTTATTAAATTATAAACGAAAAGGTAAAGTCGCCCATTTAGAGGAGTTTGCTTCTCAACAAAATACTTCTGGTAATATTGGTATTGGACATACGCGTTGGGCTACCCATGGATTGCCTAATGATATTAACGCACATCCGCATATTTCCGGAGATGGATCTATAGCGTTAATTCATAATGGCATTATTGAAAACTATGACACAATTAAAGAAGAGTTAATATCTAGAGGTCATGTTTTTAAAAGTGAAACGGATACGGAGGTATTAGTTCATTTAATAGAAGAGGTACGCAACAGAGAAAATGTTTCCCTTGGTGAAGCTGTGAGATTAGCTTTAACAAATGTTGTAGGTGCCTATGCTATTGTAGTAATGGCTCACGATAATCCAAATCAGTTGATTGCAGCAAGAAAAAGTAGTCCTCTGGTGATTGGATTGGGTAAAGAAGGTGACTTTTATTTGGCTTCTGATGCTACTCCTATTGTTGAATATACTAAAGAGGTAGTGTATCTTGATGATGAGGAAATTGCAGTCCTTAATAGGGGAGAAGAAATCAAACTCTATAGCATTCAAAATCAACCAAAAACCCCTTTTGTTCAAGAGTTGGAATTACAATTGGAAGCGCTTGAAAAAGGTGGCTATGAGCATTTTATGCTTAAAGAAATCCATGAACAACCTACTTCTATTAAAGATTGTTTTAGAGGAAGGTTGAATGTGGATAAAGGATGGGTAGGTCTTGGAGGAATTAAAGACTATGAACAGAAGCTCGCTAAAGCAAAACGACTTATTATGGTGGCTTGTGGGACATCTTGGCACGCTGCTTTAGTAGGAGAGTATCTATTTGAAGATTTAGCAAGAATACCTGTTGAAGTGGAATACGCATCGGAGTTTCGATATAGAAATCCAATTATCAATGAGGACGATATTGTAATTGCTATATCTCAATCTGGAGAAACTGCTGATACACTTGCAGCATTGGAACTTGCGAAGTCAAAAGGGGCAACTATACTTGGAATTTGTAATGTAGTAGGTTCGTCAATTAGCAGAATCACGCACGCTGGTTCATACACGCACGCTGGACCTGAAATAGGCGTTGCTTCTACAAAGGCTTTTACTGCTCAGGTTACTGTTCTTACTTTGATGGCTCTTTCTATTGGTAGAAACAAAGGAACGATTGACGAGTCGCGTTTCCAACGTTTAATTACCGAGCTAGAAATTATTCCTGAGAAAGTAGCGAAAGTTCTAGAGTCAAATGATAAAATTGAAGAGATTTCGAGAATTTATAAAGACGCAAGAAATGCCTTGTATTTAGGTAGAGGAAACTCATTCCCAGTGGCTTTAGAAGGCGCTTTAAAACTAAAAGAAATTTCGTACATACATGCGGAAGGTTATCCAGCGGCGGAGATGAAGCATGGACCAATTGCACTTATTGATGAGGAGATGCCTGTTTTTGTCATTGCAACTAAAGGACAATCTTATGAAAAAGTAGTAAGCAATATTCAAGAGGTTAAGGCTCGAAAGGGCAAAGTTGTTGCTATTGTAACTGAAGGAGATAAACAAGTGAAAGGCATGGCCGATCATGTAATTGAAATTCCAGAAACGGATGATACGTTAGTTCCTTTATTATCGACTATTCCTTTGCAGTTGCTTTCTTATCATATTGCAGTAATGAGGGGATGTAATGTAGATCAGCCAAGAAACCTTGCAAAGTCTGTAACGGTTGAATAAAAATTGAATTACACATATTTTCAAAGAGCGGATGTTTTGTTAATCCGCTCTTTTTTTATCCAAAGATTTCTTCTACTCGTTTAAAGCGATAATCAAAAATTTCCTCCAATTTGTTCTTTACAATAATGGGATGAGCTAGCTTGCCTAAAAAACCTAAAGGTAATTCGTAGGAAACAATATCTGTCATTAACACACCTTTTTCAGTCTCTTCAAAATGATGTTCGTGGTGCCATATTTTATAAGGACCTTTTCGTTGTTCATCTACGAAAAACTTTTTATCATGCACATACTTAATTTCCGTTATCCATTCCATCGGTATGCCGAAAAGGGGTTTCACCGTGTAGGCAATCATTAAACCTTCGTACATTTTTTCAGGAATATCTACAAGCACATCAAAACCCATGTAGTCAGGAGTTATCTCTTTTAAGTTTTTTGGAGAAGAGAAAAAATTCCAACACGTTTCCAAATCCGATTTAACTAATTGTGTTTTTTTTAATTGATACATGATTCATTTCATTGAATTAGTAAAACAACCATATCCTTGAAATGTTGAGAAACAATCCGAAATCAAACGATATACATTTTGAAAACTTGAAATAATGATTAAATTTATCGGTTCTACTGTTATTTTAATGGTAGTAACAAATAAGTTAAAACAACCGATTTTCATTAAGAATTAACCGTAAAAAAACGGAGGAAGTACGGTGCGACGTGCTGCGATGCCTTGCATAGCCGAAAGGAGTTCATTGAAGTGTTTGCAAAGTGATATCCCTTTATGCTCTTAACGGCTCAAAATCAGATAATAATAAATAAACCAATAAGAATAAAGGGAATTAAGAGGATAACCCTTAATGTACCTTAACTTCTTAATGGTTTTTACTTTTTATCCACTTTTTTGAACCATTTCTGTTTTTTGAACCATTAAGCAATGAAGGGAATTAAGAGGATAACCCTTATGAATCTTAACTTAAAGGTTCAAAATCAGTTGGTAAAGGATTTGTATTTCAACACAGAATCTTGGTGGTTAAGAAAGAAATTTCTTTAAAATACTTTTCCATTATACTCATGGTAGAACCAAAAAATATTACCATTAATTCTATTATTTTAAAAATTTATCTAACTAAGTGAACGAAAGTCTATCAAAGCGTAAAATCCTCTTTTTACAATCTTCAAAGAAATGGGGTGATGTTAACCAAAAAAACAAATTATTTTAGATTTGAACTGCTTTCAGAAAACGAAATTGCTGTAAACATTGTTATTTTTGTAGATGTTTCGCATAATAGATTTTCGGAATTTCATCAATTGCAACAAAAGGTAATCGAACACATGGAGAAAAAAAGAGTTAAAGAACAGTTAAAGTCAGATAGAGAACCAATAAGAGTAGGAATATCTCTAGGGGATATTAATGGAATAGGACCAGAGGTAATTATTAAGTCCTTCCGTGACCCTCAAATGCTTGTAGAATGTACTCCAATTATTTATGGCTCGACAAAAACTATCGCTATCCACAAAAAAGCAATCGATGATAATGAATTTAGTTATCAAAGAATTGAAGATGCTAACCAAGCACAAAAAAGAAAAGTCAATATTGTAGCTTGTTGGAAAGAGGTGGTTGAGATTCAATTGGGAGAAGCAAATGAGACAGGTGGTAAATATGCTTTTGCTTCCTTAGAGGCTGCAACTAAAGACCTTGCTTCAGGGAAAATTGATGTATTAGTCACAGCTCCAATTTCTAAAGAAACAATTCAGAAAGCAGGATTTAAATTCCCGGGTCATACAGAGTATTTGGCAGAACTTTCTGGCGTATCGGATGCATTAATGATGATGGTTGCCGGAGATTTACGTGTTGCTTTGGTAACAAGTCATATTTCATTAAAAGAAGTATCGAATGCTATAACTAAGGAGAAGGTTTTAGATAAACTCAAAGCATTCGATGCAAGTTTGAAAAAAGATTTTGGAATTGTAAGACCCAAAATTGCAGTTCTTGGTTTAAACCCTCACGCAGGTGAAAAAGGAAAAATGGGCGATGAAGAAAGTGAACAGATAACACCGGCTATTCAACAGGCTATGGGCGAGTCAATTCTTGCTTTTGGTCCTTATCCAGCTGATGGCTTTTTTGGTTCACGACAATACACGCAATTCGACGGAGTACTAGCGATGTATCACGACCAAGGTCTAACAGGTTTTAAATCTATTGCCTTTAATGATGGGGTTAACTTTACAGCCGGACTACCAATTGTTAGAACCTCGCCAGACCACGGTACTGCCTTTGATATCGCAGGAAAAGGTCTAGCGGACGAGCATTCATTTCGAAGTGCTGTTTACCTTGCAATGGACGTCTATAGAACGAGAAGTTTCGTGAAAGAAATTACAGCAAACCAATTACAAAGTCAAGATACAAAATAAAACTATGACTATGAAACTAAATATTTCGCTTTTAGAACAAATCTGCCAAACACCTGGTGCTCCTGGTTTTGAAAAACAAATTAGAGATTTAGTGATTCAAGAAGTAACACCGCTTGTGGATGAGGTGCGTGTAGATAACATGGG
>SKGS01000001.1 GCA_007117355.1 Lishizhenia sp.
GAACTGAAAATTTGTTTCGGTTATTAATTGTTTGTTGTCGATAAATATACGTTTGTAAGTATATAATATCGGATATAGAGTTTTATATCAGCGGTTTAAATACATGAATAAAAATGGAAAACATTTGATTGTTTTTGGGTTAGCTGAAGGGTAAATGTTCGGAAATGAGGATAATCATCTTGTTATCTACAATTCCCCCTAGTTATCTAACTTTATTCTTCTATATCTTCTAATAAATCTGATGTTGTTTACATTCTTCTTAATTAGCTAATTATCACACTAAATGTCATGTAATCAACTTTTGTATATCGAAATGAATTCACTATCTTTGCAAAAATTGTAATATAGTTCTAAATGAGTAATACACAAGAAAAATTAGCTTATAAAGTAAAAGATATAAGTTTAGCAGAGTACGGAAGAAAAGAAATTAAGTTGGCGGAAGCAGAAATGCCAGGCTTAATGGCTCTGCGAGAAGAGTATGGAGCATCAAAACCATTAAAAGGTGCTCGTATAGCGGGCTGTTTGCACATGACAATCCAAACAGCTGTTTTAATTGAAACACTTGTTGAGTTGGGAGCAGATGTAACGTGGTCATCTTGTAATATATTTTCAACGCAAGACCATGCAGCGGCAGCAATTGCAGCAGCTGGAATTCCTGTTTTTGCATGGAAAGGGATGAACGAAGAGGAGTTTGATTGGTGTATCGAACAAACGCTTTTCGCATTTGAAGGTGGTAAGCCTCTGAATATGATTTTGGATGATGGTGGTGACTTAACAAATATGGTTTTTGATCGTTTTCCAGAATTAACAAAAGACATTAAAGGACTTTCTGAAGAAACTACAACAGGTGTACACAGATTGTACGAAAGAATGAAAAATGGCACATTGGTTATGCCAGCAATTAACGTAAACGACTCTGTTACAAAATCCAAGTTTGATAACAAATACGGATGTAAAGAATCGCTTGTTGATGCTATTCGTCGTGCAACAGATACAATGATGGCAGGTAAAGTTGCTGTTGTTTGTGGTTATGGAGACGTAGGTAAAGGTTCTGCTGCTTCATTAAGAGGTGCTGGAGCTCGTGTTATTGTTACCGAAATAGACCCAATTTGTGCGCTTCAAGCTGCAATGGACGGTTTCGAAGTAAAAAAATTAGATTCAGTTGTTGACAAAGTTGATATTGTTGTAACTACAACTGGAAACAAAGACATCGTTGTAGGTCGTCATTTTGAGAAAATGAAAGACAAGACTATCGTATGTAACATTGGACACTTCGATAACGAAATTGATGTACAGTGGTTAAACACAAATGCTCAAAATAAAACTGAAATAAAACCTCAAGTTGACCTTTATGAACTTGGTGGAAAAGAGATTATTTTATTAGCAGAAGGGCGTTTAGTAAACTTAGGTTGTGCAACCGGTCATCCATCTTTTGTGATGTCTAATTCATTTACAAATCAAACATTAGCGCAAATTGAATTGTGGAATAATGCTGATAAGTATGACAACGAAGTTTATATGTTGCCAAAGCATTTAGATGAAAAAGTTGCGGCGCTGCATTTAGCTAAAATTGGAGTAGAATTAGAAACTCTTTCTCAAGATCAAGCAGAATATATCGGGGTAACAGTTGAAGGTCCTTACAAGCCTGAGCATTACAGATACTAAAAATGATAACAGGGCTGTCAAATTTCTTAGACAGCCCTGATTTTTTTTATGACAGGAGTTCAAAAATACTTATTAGAAAATTTGAACGTTAATGAAGAAAAGTAAATACAAACTGTTTGCTTTCTGAAATTAAAAACAGCTTTCTATTTAAGCGTTTAGAACAACTTTTTTTATCAAATAAGGAAATGTTAATTTATTTTTTATCATTGCTTTTTGTCGTTGCTGGAATTTCTCACTTTATGTTCCCGAAATTCTTTGCTGCAATGATACCTCCTTATTTACCTTATCCTAAATTGTTGGTCTTAATCTCTGGAGTGTTAGAGATAATATTAGGAACACTGCTTTTATTCCCTGAAGTTCGAACATTAACTGGAATAGGATTAATTGCTTTACTTATTGCAGTTTTTCCAGCTAATATATACATGGCACAGCGCATGACCCAAAAAGAAAATAAATACAGTTGGGTCGCTTGGGCCAGATTACCAATGCAATTTGTTTTAATATACCTTGTTTATTCAGTGATGTAAATTCTGTTCAACCAATTATTTATTTCTTCTTATCGAATAAATAGCTTTTACACATCATTCACCGAAGTTCTCTTTATTTCATTTAGAACACCATCCCAAAGTTGTTTTCTTGCCTCTAAAGCGTCTTTCGTTTTTTCGATAGCTCTTTGCCACTTCTGCTCATCATCACCGCACAATTGCGATGTCATTTTTAATGCTAAATGACTATGATGCCCTCCATCCACTTCTATATGCCTGTCCAAATAATAAACAAAATCTTTCATGTTTTCAGGACTCTCATTAGCAATTTTCTTTACCATTTGTGTAAACATATCAGGAATCAAATCTTCTCTTCCAAAGGTAAAAACAGCGGCTTGAACATAAAAAGGTTCGTTCTCAATGACATTGAATGTTTCACGAACTAAATTAGCAGCACCTTTTGGTACTTCGGCTAATGCTAAACTTTCACGAACAGAATTGCCATTTTTAATTAGTTCAAGAAAACGGTCCATCTGGCTAGTATTCGCCCCCAAATTTTTCATCGCAGATAAATACATTTCAAAATGACTAACCCTATTTCCTAAACGGTCTTCATCCGATTCTTCACCAACCACAATTTCATTAATTAAATAACGAATATCGCCATCATTTACTGGCATCCAAGGAACTGAAGTACAAGTTAAACCATTCTGCAAAGACTTAAGTAATGACATAAAATCCCAAACTGCATAAATGTGATGTTGGCTAAAAATCTTTAAATCCTCCAAGCTATTTATAACAGAATAAACCTCATGATTAATTATCTTTTCACGAATAGGATTAATCGTTTCGTTCAATAAGTCAATATATTTCTTCATCTTTTTTAATGCAAAAATAACAATGTAAACGTTTTGTTAACGGTGCTAAGAAGACCTTTATAATAAATTCCGATACTTATTTTTAAGAAAGATACATCAACCAAGTTAAAATAAATTTTACCTTTAGTTTTTGAATAATCGCATAATTAACGAAGCAATTTTTAATGAAGATAAAATTTTTTGGCGCAGCAAAAACAGTAACAGGAAGTAAGCACTTAATCGAGTTGTGGGACAATAGAAGAATAATGCTCGATTGTGGCATGTTCCAAGGGATGGGTAAGGACACGTATCCGATGAATGCACACGAACCAGTTGAACCATCTTCCATAGAGGCGATTGTACTTTCTCATGCGCACATTGATCACTCTGGACTTCTTCCTAAATACGTAAAAGACGGTTTCACAGGAACGATTTTTGCCACAGAAGCGACCTATGCACTTTGTGAGATTATGCTTAGAGATAGTGCATTTATTCAAGAAGCAGATGTTCGTTTTTCCAATAAACGGAAAGGCAGAGAAGGAAAAGATGCTTACGAGCCACTTTATACCTTCTCAGATGTAGAACAAACACTTTCGCAGTTTGAAGTAATTAAAGAAAATGAAAAATTTCATGTAGTGGATGGTGTAAAAGCCACCTTTATTCCCAATGGTCATATTCTTGGAAGTGCTGCTATTTTTTTAGAGATTGATGAAATAAATGAACATACTAATTTACTTTACACAGGAGATATCGGACGAACAAACACGGCGTTGATAAAAAATCCTGAGCCAACCCCTCAAGCAGATGTCATTATCTGTGAATCAACTTATGGTGACCGATTGCATCACAATACAACCGACGCAGAACAAGAACTATTAGACGCTGTTCTACACACAATTAAAGAAAAAAAAGGGAAATTAATCATCCCCGCTTTTAGCTTGGGCCGTACGCAAGAAATCGTTTTTTCACTCAACAAACTCGATTTATATGGACTATTACCAAGTGTAAAAATTTATGTAGATAGTCCTTTAGCCGCTGATGCAACAGCCATCACGAAACAGTTTGCACATCTCTTAAACAAAGAAGTTCAACGTTTTTGCAATGCACGACCTGATCCTTTTGGATTTGGAAAACTTTCGTACACCAAGAAAAAGGAAGATTCTCAAAAAATAAATGCATCAAACGAGCCATGTATCATTATTTCAGCGTCGGGAATGGCGGACGCTGGAAGGGTAAAACACCATATTTTTCATGGAATAGAAAATGAACGAAATACCATTCTTTTTGTTGGTTATGCCGAACCTTTATCCTTGGGTGGAAAATTGCAAAACGGAGAAAATCCAGTCACTATATTCGGAGAAAGTAAAAAAGTAAAGGCTGAAGTAAAGATTATTTCTTCCATGAGTGCACATGCCGATTATGAAGAGATGGGCAATTATTTATCTATTCAAAACCCGAATGAGGTAAAGGCAATTTATTTAGTGCACGGAGAGGAAAAAGCACAACTTGCGTTTAAAAACTATTTAAACGGAAAGGGATTTAAAAACATTTTAATTCCTGAGTTTGGAGAAAGCGTTGTTCCACCTTATGGACATTTACAAGAAGGGGAAGGTAGTCCATTGGAATAATGAATGGTTAATTTTTGTAGATTTGTAAAAACTATATTTCGTGAGTGAGGTAATTCAAATAAAAGACGGAAGAATTGAGCAACAAAAGATTACAGTGCTCAAGGAGGTAAATGTCAATATCGTAGCAAAAGAGTTTGTTTACCTCATAGGAAAAACAGGCACTGGTAAAAGTACTTTTTTGAAAATGCTCTATGGTGCGCTACCATTAGTAGAGGGAGAAGGAACGGTTGTTGGCTACGATATGCGGAAATTAAAGAAAAAGGACATCCCATTCTTGCGTAGAAAAATCGGCATCGTTTTTCAAGATTTTCAACTCTTAATGGACAGAAGTGTCATGAAAAACTTACTCTTTGTGTTAAGAGCAACCGGCTGGAAGAAAAAGAAATTAATGGAAAACCGAGCGTTAGAAGTACTGGCAATGGTCGGTATAAAAGAAAAAGCCTATCGAATGCCGCACGAACTTTCTGGTGGTGAACAACAACGTGTTGCGATTGCTAGAGCATTGCTCAACAAACCAGAAATGATTTTAGCCGATGAACCAACTGGAAACCTTGATCCAGAAACATCTGAAGAAATCATGAAATTGATGATTGCTATTTCCAAAGAAGGCACGTCTATCTTGATGGCAACACACGACATGACATTAGTTGAAAAATTCCCAGGGCGAGTTTTACGTGTAGAGAACAGCACCATCAACGAAATTGCATCTATCAATGAGTTTAATCCCTTTGAGGTGAAATTTCCTGATGGAGAGTAGAGGCTGTACCAAATAGCACATCAAATTTCCATCCTTCAAAAATCCTCTTTCCTAATTCTCTTTGTACTTTTGCAACATGATAAATTTGGAGCAGCTTGGCGTTCATTTGCCACAAGGATATTTATTCAAAGACATTAATATCCAAATCAATAAAGGCGATAAAATTGGTTTGGTCGGGAAAAATGGAGCGGGCAAATCTACTTTATTAAAATTACTTGCTGGCTGGGATCAACCAACTGAAGGAGCCATTCATAGGGCAAAAGATACTTCAATCGGATTCTTGACGCAGGAAATTAAAATAGACACATCGCAATCTGTTTTTGATTATCTGAAATTTTCGAACAAGGAACTAAACACAATTAGAGAAAAAATTGATTTTATTAATAATGAATTAGTTGCTAGAACGGATTATGAATCTGAAACATATTTGCAATTGCTCGATGACTTAAATTTTGCCAACGAACAATTTCAATTATTTGAAGGATACCAATGGGAAGAAAAAATCACGAGCGCACTTAAAGGACTTGGTTTTGAAGAAAACACCTTTGAAAAATCGCTTAATGAATTTTCCGGTGGATGGAAAATGCGTGCTGAATTGGCAAAAATATTGGTGAATAATCCTTCGATAATTTTATTGGATGAACCTACCAATCACTTAGATATAATTTCAATTGGTTGGTTAGAGAATTATTTACAGCGTTTTGAAGGAGCGGTGATTACCATTTCTCACGACCGTTTATTTTTGGATAATGTCACAAAAAGAACACTAGAAATTACCAGTGGGAAGTTATTGGACTTTCCCTACCCTTACTCCAAATATAAGGAAAAACGTGCCGAAGAAATAGAACGTTTAATTGAAGCGCAAAAGCAACAACAAAAGGAAATTAAGCGCACCGAAGAACTCATAGATAAATTTAGAGCCAAAGCCAATAAATCTGCATTTGCACAATCGTTAATTAAAAAGCTGGATAAAACCGAATTAATAGAAGTTGAGACAGATGAGGTTGCGAAAATGAAAATTGCATTTCCGTTAAGCGTTCAGCCTGGAAAATGGGTGCTCGAAATGGAAAACTTGGGTAAATCGTATGGCAATCAGTTGTTGTTCAGCGGGATAAACCTAACCGTCGGCAGAGGAGAAAAAATTGCATTATTAGGACCAAATGGTGTAGGAAAATCTACCTTACTTAAGCGAATTATGCGCACACTTGATGGCGAAGGAACAGTAAATTACGGCCACAATGTAGAAGTAACCTACTTTGCCCAAGACCAAGCAGAGAAATTAGACCCATCCAAAACAGTCATGGAAACAGTCGATCAGGTAGCAAAAGGAGAAATAAGAAAAGATTTGCGCTCAATTTTAGGTGCTTTTCTCTTTAGTGGTCAAGATGTAGATAAAAAAGTAAGTGTGCTTTCTGGAGG
The DNA here is from genome assembly GCA_007117355.1 of Lishizhenia sp. GTDB lineage: Bacteria > Bacteroidota > Bacteroidia > Flavobacteriales_D > Crocinitomicaceae > CSBr16-161. The sequence continues at coordinate 6,812 of SKGS01000001.1, forward strand.
TGAACGAACAAGATTGGCATTGTGTCAGCTGTTGTTGAGCCCGTCTAATGTATTGATTCTCGATGAGCCGACCAATCACTTAGATATTCAAAGCAAGGAAGTTCTAAAACAAGCGCTAAAAAACTATGAAGGAACATTTATTGTGGTTTCGCACGACCGAGAATTCCTTGATGGGTTAACGAATAGGATTTGGGATATTGAGAACAAACAACTAAAAATACATCATTTTACGATTCAAGAGTTTTTGGTAAGAAAAGCAGGTCTTTTAAATGGAGAAACGCAGAAAAAAGCGATAGAAAACAAATCGACTAATAACAAAATAACGGAAGGGAAATCGCGGAGGTTGAGCTACGAGGAACAAAAAGAGCAAAAACGATTGCGTAACAAGTGGAAAAATAAAGTTCAAAAAACAGAACAAGAAATAGAACAACTTGAAACAGAATTAAAGTCACTAGACAAGAAAATTGCTGATTTGGATTATTCCGATGAAGAGAAAGCAAATAAAGCATTAGCTTACTACAAAGAAGTTCAAGACAAACTAAATCAAGCCTTTGAAGCATGGGAGGAAGCAACGTTGGAACTACAAACCCTTGATGATGAGGAGTGAGCAGGAGATTCTGCTCAATTTTGTTATTAAACTGCTTTTTTAACTCAGACAATTCTTGAAATGACTAATTGCTTTTTCTCTTGCTGCTTTATGCTCAACAATGGGTTTTGGGTAGCTTGATGTTCCATATTCAGGCACCCATTTTTTAATGTATTTCAGCTCTTTATCAAATTTTTGTTGTTGACTTTCTGGATTAAAAACCCGAAAATAAGGTTGTGCATCAACGCCAGATGAAGCCGCCCATTGCCAACCACCCACATTGCTAGCTAATTCAAAATCCAAGAGTTTTTCAGCAAAATAAGCTTCGCCCCATCTCCAGTCAATGAGTAAATGTTTGGTTAAAAAACTCGCTACTACCATGCGAACGCGATTATGCATAAACCCAGTAGCGTTTAATTCTCTCATACCGGCATCAACGATGGGATAGCCTGTTTTTCCCTGACACCAAAGTTCAAATTTTTCTTTGTCGTTTTTCCACTCAATTTTATCGTACTCTGGTTTGAA
>SKGS01000197.1 GCA_007117355.1 Lishizhenia sp.
GCCTTTAAAACACCATCTCTATCAGCCGTGTATCTCACTTGCTCTGATCCTGGGTTAATACCAAATTCAGCTTTCGTTGCAAGTCCTTTCTCTACAGCTTGTCTTGCAATAGACTCCGCTCTTGTTAAATCTTCATACGAAGAGTTCGTACAAGAACCGATTAGTCCCCACTCTAATTTTTGAGGCCATCCACCTTTTTCAGCAGCCGCTTTCATTTCATTGATTGGCGTAGCTAAATCCGGTGTGAAAGGACCATTAATATGAGGCATTAACTCATCTAAGTTAATTTCAATTACTTGATCAAAATATTTTTCTGGCTCAGCATAAACTTCAGCATCACCTGTTAAGTGCTCTGCCACTTGGTCTGCTAATTCAACAACATCTGCTCTACCAGTTGCTTTAAGGTAACGACGCATAGAATCATCATACCCAAAAGTTGAAGTAGTCGCACCGATTTCAGCCCCCATGTTACAAATAGTACCTTTTCCAGTACACGACATAGATTCTGCGCCTTCACCGAAATACTCAACGATACAACCTGTACCACCTTTAACAGTTAGAATACCAGCCACTTTAAGAATAACATCTTTTGGAGCTGTCCAACCGTTCATTTTCCCAGTTAATTTCACACCAATCAACTTAGGAAATTTAAGTTCCCAAGCCATTCCTGCCATTACATCCACCGCATCAGCACCACCAACACCAACAGCGACCATTCCAAGTCCACCAGCATTTACCGTGTGAGAATCAGTTCCAATCATCATTCCACCAGGGAAAGCGTAATTTTCCAACACTACTTGGTGAATGATACCTGCTCCAGGTTTCCAGAAACCGATACCATATTTATTACAAACAGAACTCAAGAAGTTGAACACTTCGTTGTTTTTGTTTAAACTCTCTTGTAAATCTTTATCCGCCCCTAACTTCGCTTGAATAAGGTGATCTGCGTGCGCCGTAGAAGGCACAGCCACTTTTTCTTTTCCTGCTTGCATAAACTGTAACAGTGCCATTTGAGCAGTAGCATCCTGCATCGCAACTCTATCTGGAGCGAAGTCAACATACGACTTCCCACGCTCGAAAGCTTCAGATGCATTACCATCCCATAAATGCGTGTACAAAATTTTCTCGGAAAGCGTTAGTGGCTTATTCACCACCTTACGAGCTGCCGCAATACGTTCTGGGTATCGCTCATAAACAGCTTTAATCATATCGATATCAAAGGCCATAGTATAAAAATTTCTTATTTTTTAAATTGTTGCGAATATAATAAATTGGTAATACATATCCCCTATTGTAGGTATAAATTGTTGAAATTAGAATCGAGGTTTAAAAGACACAACTCTTATGTCATAGTTATTCAGCGAAATAGGTAATAATTAGCTATAATCTTAAATTATTTGAAAACAATAAATTTCATTGAACAACTAGCTCATTAAAAATTTAAAGTTAACTTTGACCTAACAAAACAACTTATCGCTTTTAGGCATGTCTAAAATAAAAAACAAGAAAGTACTAGTTACCGGAGGCGCTGGATTTATTGGGTCTAATCTTATTGAAGACCTTCTGAAATTTGAAAACACAGTAATCTGTTTAGATAACTTCGAAACTGGACATCGCTCCAACTTGAAGAGTTTCTCTTCAAACAAACGTTTTTCATTCATTGAAGGAGATATTCGCGATTTGGAAGTATGCAAAAAAGCATGTGAGGGGGTTGATATTGTGCTACATCAAGCCGCTCTTGGTTCTGTACCTAGATCTATTAATGACCCAATAAATACTAATGAAGCGAATATTAATGGTTTTTTAAATATGCTTGTTGCTGCACGAGATGCTGGTGTTAAACGTTTTGTTTATGCTGCTTCTTCATCTACTTATGGAGATTCGAAAGAGCTCCCAAAGATTGAAGAAAATATTGGTAAACCACTTTCTCCTTATGCCGTAACTAAATATGTAAACGAATTGTATGCACATGTTTTTAGACTAAATTATTGTTTGGAAACCATTGGGCTTCGTTACTTTAATGTTTATGGAAGACGCCAAGATCCGAATGGAGCTTATGCTGCGGTAATTCCAAAATTCACTCAACTATTTATCGACCATAATTCACCAACAATAAACGGTGACGGAACATTCTCAAGAGATTTCACCTACATAGACAATGTTATTCAAATGAATCATTTAGCAGCAACGACAGAAAACCCGGATGCTATTGGAGAAGTTTTTAATACCGCTGTTGGAGATAGAGCTACCCTACTTCAAATGACTAATTTACTAAGGGAATATCTTGCTGAATTTGATGAGAAAATTGCCTCTGTAAACGTTATACATGGTCCAGAGAGAAAAGGTGATATTCCTCACTCTTTAGCGTCAATTGAAAAAGCTAAAAAACTATTAGGATACGAACCAACTCATGACTTAGAGAAAGGTTTAAAAGAAGCTGTACAATGGTATTGGGAAAACCTGAAGTAACTAGTAAAAGTTATTAAATTCATTATTATCTCTAAGCAATAAAATCTATCATATTTTATTGCTCGAGAATATCATTTCCAAATTTTAAATCAAGGTATTTTCAAATATTAAACCCTGCTAAAAATGAACTTCAAGGTTTAATCTTTACATCAACGAACTAACTTCTATTCAGCAACTATAATAAAGCTCTGAGCTATCTATCCCTTATCTTTCCCAGGTGCTTCATCAACATTTTTGTCCGTTTTCACCTCTTCACCTTTGAGATAAGCAGGTAATTCCATTCCGGCCATGTTAAATACATCTTGAAGTGGAGGAACAGATTGGTAAAGTCCTGATAAAAAGTTAGCCGTTGAACCTTTACCATTTGGATTAGAACCTGCGCCACCATCCCAAACAGTAACTTTATCAATTTTAATGTTCTTAATTGCCTCAGCTTGAATCTTAACTAATTCAGGAAGTTTATCAGCAATTAGTAATAATGCAGCATCTTTTGGGTTGTTTGCCGCAGCTTTTACAATTTGATCTAAACCTTGAGCTTGTTTTGTTAATACCTCATACAAACCTTGAGCCTCAGCTTGCTTTCTAAGTAAAATTGCATCAGCCTCACCTCGAGCTCTTCTTCTAGTTTGTTCTGCATCTGCTTCTGCTGATATTTCCACTTTTTGTTTATCAATTTCAGCAGGAACAACAATTTCAGCAACTTGAAATGCTCTTTCTCGTTCAGCTCTTGCAACCTCTGACTGTTGTTCAGCAGCATAAGCTTCTTCTAATGCTTTTGCTCGTTGAACTTTTTCTGAGGCAATTGCTGTTCTTTCAGCCTCTGCCTCTCGTTGTCTTCTTAACGAATCTGAATTGGCAACTTGAATTTTAGCGGTGTTTTCTCCTTCAACTGCTCTTGCATCAGCGTCTGCTACACGTGTTCTTTGTTCTTGCACCGCCTCTGCTTCACCAATAGAACCATCTCTATTTCGTTCAGCTACACTTTTTCTTGCATTGTTAATTGCTTCAGCAGCAGCTTCTTTACCTAATGCTTCAATATAGCCAGATTCGTCATTGATATCCGTAATGTTTACATTTATTAAACGCAACCCAACTTTTTTCAGCTCCACCTCTACTCCATTGGAAATATTGGCTAAAAACTTATCACGGTCAGAGTTTATTTCTTCGATATCCATTGAAGCGACAACAAGACGTAATTGACCAAAGATAATTTCTTTTGATAAATCTTGTATTTCATTTAACCCAAGACCCAAAAGTCGTTCAGCTGCATTTTGCATTACTCCAGGCTCGGTAGAAATACCTATAGTAAATCGTGAAGGTACATTTACCCTAATGTTTTGCTTACTCAATGCATTAACAAGATTCACTTCTATTGAGATAGGCGTTAAATCAAGGTATTCATAGTCTTGAATGACTGGCCAAATAAAGGAAGCCCCACCATGAATACATTTTGCTGACTCTCCACCTCCAACTTTACCATAGACTACTAAGATTTTATCCGATGGACAACGTTTGTAGCGTTTGATAAACGAAAATATCAATATAAAGATGAATAGAATTGCAAAACCAATAGCAATTAGTGATGCGAATCCTTCTACTGGTGCTCCCGATGAAGCTCCAAAATCCATTTGTAACAAAATACTTTTCATAAATTAAGGTTGTTTATTGTTAGTACTTAACTTTTCTACGACTAAAATTCCATTATTTGTAACTTCTTTCACTTCAATTACCATACCTTGAACTAAATCAGTGTTTTCATCCGTTAAGGCTTCTAATTCGCGCAAAGCCCCTTGAATTCGAACATTAACTTTACCGATTTTACTTCTATTTGCTCCAACTGTGAGATAAACATCACCTATTGCGCCAATAGCATTTTTAACTTGAAGCGTACCGCTATCGTTTAACTTGTTCATTAAAAAAAACAAAGTCGCCATTATTAACATCATTAATAATCCAGAAATAAGGGCTATGAATACAATTAAGGCTTTGCTCAAACCTGCATCAATTGCCGCAATTCCAGACCATCCAAATATGGTGAAAAAAGCAATCAAATTTTTAATTGTGAAAAAGTGAAAACCTCCACCAGCATCAGCGTCGAAGTCACCGTCCATTTCCATGTCGGCACTAACATCAGCACCACCAGCTACAAAAGTTGTAATTAGCATAAATAAAAAGAATACCGAGCCCACCAATGCTACTATCCAAAATATTTTAGAAAACCAATCTAAGGTAGTAAACCATTCCATACTCGTATTTTTGGTGAAATATAAGATTATTTTTTCATACAACTAATATTTTTTTAAAAGGAAAATGGTTTAAGTTGTTAATATTGCGATGTATGCTGTGCAAGTAAATTCAAAAAGATATTTTTTTATGTCATTTATGAAACATTTGTAAAAAGAAATTGTTACCTTTCTATTATATTTTATCGAAAACCATGAAAAAAATTAACTTTTTAACGCTGATTGCAGTTTCCATTCTTTTAGTCGTGAGCTGTAAGAAAGAAGTTGACGCTAACAACACAACCGTTACAACTCCAATGATTGAAGGAGAGAATGGAACTGATTCAGACAGTGTAAATTCTGTTCAAAAACTGACTATCACCGTTGAAGGAATCAAAAATGTTCAAGGGAAAATGAACTTTGCGTTATACAATTCTGCAAGTACTTTCAACAACCCAGATCAAGCTTTTAGAGAATACTTTATTGATGTAACACAAAAGCCAAAACAGACCTTTGTTTTCGATGACATACCTCCAGGAACTTATGCCTTAGCATTATTTCACGATGAAAATTCAAATTATGAATTAGATCAAAACTTTATTGGTATCCCTCAAGAAGGATTTGCTTTTTCCAATAATGCCTTTGGATCCTTTGGTCCTCCAAGCTATTCTGACGCTCGATTTGATTTTCCCGAAGGAAATAATGTAAATATGACACTCACTCTGCGTTTTTTTTAACTTAATTTTAGTTGTTTGAATCACCCAGTTCAACTGCTCTGTTAAATGCTTTAAAGGCTGCTTCTTTTATAAGTTCCTTAACATTGTTTTCTTCCATAGAGTCAAGCGCCGCCTGAGTGGTTCCTCCTTTGGAAGCGACTCTTTTCATCCATGTATCTGGCGATAAATCCGACTGGTTAAACAAATCAATTGCTCCTTGGAAAGTGTTGCTTACTAAAACTTTAGAGTCATTATCAGAGAAACCCATTTTTTGTGCTGCCTCTAACATAGATTGCATAAAATAAAAAACATATGCGGGACCTGAACCAGAAATTCCTGTTGATTTATCAATGAAACTTTCATCGCTAACATGAATAGATTCTCCCGTCGTATCAAGAAGATTTCTGACCATAACAAGTTCTATTCTCGAGACAGCTGATGAAGCCGTGAAAGAAGTTACACCTTTACCTATTTTTGCAGGTAAATTGGGCATTGTTCTTACTACTTTCTCCAACCCTAAACCATTTTGAATTTGTTGGATTGTAACCCCCGCCATTAAAGAAACAACTAGTTGCTCATTACGCACCATTCGTTTTATGTTGTCAAATAATTCATCTTTATGATATGGTTTTACTGCAACAAAAATAATATCTGCTATTGTAACGCAGTCCTTCAAATTTTCAAAAACCTCAAAGTTGGAATCTTTTTTAAGTCGCATAGTTACTTCCGCTGACTTATCATAAATCATTAATTTTCTTCTATTCAAATATTGAGATTTTGCCATCCCCTCAGCGTAAGTGTACCCCATATTCCCTGCTCCAATCATTAATACTTTCATAGTTAGCTTATTAAAATGTTAAAAATTTATACGAAGATATGGTTTTATGTTAGAAAACATGCTGAACGTTTAAGTTCCTTTATCCTTAGCGAACGTTGAGAACGTGTTATAAATCGCTAAGGATAATAATCATCTCAATGTCTAAGATTCCATTCCGCCCTCGAAACCTTCATGATTTTAAGGTTAAAATCACTCAGCCTCTTTTGTCTTAGGTCTAATTTTGGTCATCGAATTTATCGAGATGCTAACCTTTAAATCCTTAGCGGACAAGTGGGGTGTGATAAAAACCGCTAAGGATTTGTAAAGCGTCCAACTTCTAATGTCTTTTGTCTAAAGTCTAACGTCTTAAAATCTTAACGTCTTAAAATCTCCATCCCCCCCCTACTTCTCTCTAAAATTAGCAATTCGATACGCTAAACCTATACCAATAACTTGCTTAAATTGAGTTCTAGGACCAGTGTTTCCGAATCTATCAGTAATTTTTATATCATCATCATAGATTAAGTTCACTTGAAGACTTGCAGAAAACCAAGAGTTCACTTTAAAATTCATGACTAATTCAGCATTAATGTCAATGTTTTGAGGATTCTCAAAATAATTGGAGAAGAACTCCCACCTTGTTCTCAAGTCTATATTTTTGGCTACCTCATTTGAGTATATAATCCTTACATAAGAACCAAACTCAGGTCTCCAACGTCTTCCCTCGGTAATTACATTTCCATCATCATCTAATTCAGCCGCATCAACTCCAAAAGCTCCTTCATTTGCTAAACGTTGGTCTTGAACAAACGTAAACTTTCCTGATACAGGAGAACCCATCACCCTGAATTTAGAATTAGGAAGGTATTCAAAACCAAGCGTTGTATTCAAGTAACCCGGTGCCATAAAAGTAGAAGAAATTAATGTATCACCCGGATTTTGTAAACCATCAATAAATTGTGTCCTAAACCCAACTAAACCAGAGATAAACCATGGTTTTTTAACACCGTATGAATAGGTACTTTGAAAATCAATGATATCATCTGTCTTTTGCAATTCTTCGTCAAAATACTGAACTCCTCCCAATGCAAGTGCAAGAATATTTGACCATTTAACGACACCTTTACTGTAATTTGCTTCAGCATTAATAAAGGCTAAGCCCGATAAATTATTTCTACCGCCAGCCGCCCAGTTTGTAAAACTAGACTGTGTCATATTCAACCCAAAGTTGCTTCTCATTTTCCAATTTGGCTCTGGGATTGTGTCTTTCTCTTCTTCTTGAGAAAATGAAATGGTGGTAGTAAGTAATATAAAGGTGGTAATTAAGAATTTACATTTGTTAGTCATTGCCTTTTTTTTAGGGGCACAAAAATGACAAATATTTAGAAAATAGCGTTTTATTAATTAAGTTATTTTAACAACTGCACTATATAGGTGATAAATGCGCAGAAATCATTTAATCTGAATTCGAAGACTTCGAAAATGTAAAACTATTGAGCTAACTTCATTATAACGTAATACATTCTTTTCTTGTTTGGCTTTTTTACTTTTTTTATTCAGCATAAAAGTCTTTCAGCGGTCTTTCCCGAAAGTCGGGACAGGCTATGAGCTCACTTCGTTCGGTTCATTGCCAAAAATCCTTCGGCTATGCTCAGGAC
>SKGS01000154.1 GCA_007117355.1 Lishizhenia sp.
CCCACTCCTCCAACCTCTTCCTAAACTCACCCATCAACTTAAAATTATTCTGATAAATGACATTGAGTTTAATCAGCTCATTGAGTTTTTCACAGGCTGTTTGCCCTGTGAGAATATGCTGCGCTATGAGTTGATCAAAAACTCAAAGCAAGCCACAACTGTCTGTACTATGATTATTGTGATTTACTGATTTTTGTGATTCATGCCCTTAAAAAATCAACTCAATCACTACAATCAAAAAAATCATAATTCAGACAATAGGAATGGGTGAAAGTAATTGAATTTCTTACAAAGTATTTAGATTTTGTTGGATTCTGTCGTTTAAATCAGTTCTGACGGATGCTTGTTTTGCATATGTATTCCAGGACTTAACCACTAAATTGATTTCATCGATTATTTTTTCCGCTTTTTTAATGTTATTATCCTTAGCTATTCTAATTAAATCGGCTTTGTTAATGTCTAATCTTTTGCCATTCACACTTAAGGTTTGTTTACTAACCCAATGGTTTGTTTCATCAAAAGAAAAGCATAAGTCATAAGCTGGTGCTAATCTCCAATTTTCTCCTTTTTTTAAAATGAATGAAAAGTTTTTAGTGTGATCGTCATAGTTGGTTGCCAACACATTAAATACCATTCTACGAAACATTTCCTCTGCTTCTGGATAGGTTAATTTTAACATACGCATGGTTTGAAAAACTTGTTCATAGCTATAACCATACATATCGTTAAAGTCGTAATGCTGCAAGCCGCACAATGACTGGATATGATGTTTTGTATTACCTTCTCTATCAAAACGCTTTGTCATAAAATGAGCTCTACCATTTTCTTCCAGTAATTGACATTCACTCATATTTATTCCACAATCCTTTGCCATTAAGTAGTAAGCGTATTCTACACGCCCCCAGCCGCGGCTTTCTCCAAACTGTTCTCCACTTACACCGTCTAACTTGATTAACCAATGCTCGAAACCTTTTAGCGCTTTACCTTGTCCAGAACGCACTTCTCTGGTTTTTTGGTTATAAGCAATGACTGCCTTAGGTCGAGCACCACCGGCTGATGTTCCAATCTTTAGAATCTCAAGCATGGCCTTTTCTTCATCCTTGCCTAAATTGGTTAAAAATGATTCACGTTGATTTAGCATTTTTTTAGCTACTTCAACCAAGCTGTCTAGCTCCAAAGAAAAACTATTTTTACTTGCTTTAATTTGAGTAGGTTCAAACTCTAAAGCCCCCATTCCCCGTGAACCTATAAAACACAATTTTTCGACTGGATTCATGCTGTCTTCAGGACGACCTTGTTGAACCAACCAAACATTAATGAGTCGATTTCCATATTTGTCAGGTAAGACATCGGATAACAAGCCAGGTAACCCCTTAAAAGTATCTTCTGTGTCTCCTCTCCCTTTTCTCAATTCTGGAAAACTGTAAATACGAGATCCATTTTCAATTGGCATTTTAATAGGTGATAAATCCCATCCATTTAACAGGAAATCAGGGTCATATTGGAAATACGCTAATTGCTGTTTTGAATCCCAACGAACAGCTCCTGCCAATTCTCCCCATATTTTTACTTCGGCAACATCTACCATCCTAAATCGTCTTTATCGTTTTTAGCACTATTCTTGTTTCTCACTCGTTTCTTGACTTTTTGTTTTTTTAATTTAGCATATTCCAAAGGACTTATTTCATCGGAATAGTTAAACTCATCTAGTACATATAAGCAATCTAAAGCTCTTAGTATTCGTATAAGACTTGACAGTGTTATGGATTCACCATTTTCTATTTGACTTATCGTCCAACGATTTAAACCCGATCTCTCTGCCAGTTGTGCTTGTGTTGTATTTTGTTGAACCCTTGTATGTTTAACAAAACTACCTATGTGTGCCACAATAGCACCATCAGACATTTGAGTGTAATTACTGTTGGTTTTTCCCATAAATATATATGTTTTAACGATATTACCGTTGTATTTCCCAACAAATATACGAATTTATTGAGACAAAAATTAATGTTGGTATATCTATTCACTAAATAAGATACTTAAGCACAATGATGGTATTTACATACATTATTAGTGTGTTAACATCAATAAATAATACTGAATGTTTTGTTCTATTAACCATGTCACAATAATCAAGAACTCTGGGAAAGTTATTTCATTCTGTTTTTTTCTATGTCGAGGATAAACCATTCCCGAAACCACAACAATTTCAAATCAAACACCACAAAAAACAATCCTCAGAAACAAAACCAGAAATTGGATGAATTGCCAATCCCAACAGATAGAAATCCACAATTCGCAATTCGCAAATTGCGAATTAATTTGTGCATTTGTCGCTCAAACGGTAAAATGACATGAAGAAACATAGTGGAATGCGACCTCATGATATTGTGGTACTATTTAAGATTGCAGCCAAAAAAGATAACACTTGGTTAATGAAAGATTTAGCCATCGAATTAGGAATTAGCGCAAGTGAAATAAGCGAAAGTCTCAACCGTTCTGCGATTGCTGGGTTAATTGCACAAGATAAAAAACGTTTGATGAAATTAGCGTTGCTCGACTTTTTAGTGCATGGTTTACGCTATGTATATCCACAAAAACCAGGGGCAATCGTAAGAGGCATCGTCACTGCTCATTCTGCTCTTCCATTGAGTAAAGAAATTGCTAGCAACGAGTTGTACGTTTGGCCCTATGCAGAAGGTGATGTTCGCGGGCAATTGATTGAACCACTTAACCCTAAAGTGCCCGAAGCTTGTTTAAAAGATCCGTTGTTTTATGAATTAATGACGCTTTGTGATGCGCTGCGCGTAGGTAGAGCTCGTGAAAAGAATTTAGCCATAGAAGAACTTGAAAAACGCTTAGAAATTGGAGAGTAATCACCGCAATACGCTCGAATATCTAAGTATTTTAGAAAAACCACAAAAAATGAATGGTTTAGATCATTTGATTACCAAAACCAAGTAACAATTGTTACGTATCCCCTTGAGTGATTCTCACTAACAAAATAATAACATCTTTTAAATCAATTACTTGTTGTTTTTCATAGATATTCTCTATGGCTTAATAAATATATTAGATAAAACTTATGGTTAAGTTCCCTCTACCTTTGTATCAACATAAAAGTTAAAAGTTTTACAAATTAAAAATACAAGTTATGGAAAATGTAGAAAATGAAATGAACATGATGCCGAGAATCGGGGATATCGCTCCAGATTTCGAAGCGGTAACCACAACAGGGAAAATCAAGTTCTCTGATTTTGCAAAGGACAAATGGATTGTAATGTTTAGTCACCCTGCTGATTTTACTCCAGTGTGTACCACAGAAATGAGTGGCTTTGCGCTGCGTAAAGATGAATTCACTGCGTTGAACACAGAATTAATGGGGCTCAGCATCGATAGTATTCACTCTCACTTGGCATGGGTCAATAATGTACGTGAAAAAACGGGCGTGTATATGGACTTCCCAATCATCGCGGATATCGACATGAAGGTGTCAAAACTGTATGGCATGCTTCAACCAAATGAAAGCGAAACAGCAGCAGTAAGAGCTGTGTTCTTTATCGACCCGACAAAGAAAATTCGATTGATTATGTACTATCCATTGAATGTTGGACGAAATATGGACGAAATCATTCGCGCCCTTCAAGCTTTACAAGCGTCTGATGAGCACAAAGTAGCCATGCCTTTAGATTGGAGACCTGGCGATAAAGTGATTGTTCCTCCACCAAAAACATTGACTCAAATGGATGAACGCATCAACGATGCATCTTGCGAAAAGGTTGACTTTTATCTTGCTAAGAAAAGCATATAATTGATTTTAATACAGGGTGTCTAAATGGCACTCTTTTTTCTAATCAACCAACACTTACCCCAATCCAAAAACCTCAACTCTGACAATTCGAGTAAGTGAAAATAAATCAATGCGAAATTCTTAATTATTTCAAAAATGTTTTAAAAACTCCAATCTTTCCTTTGTAAATTCATTATTTTTAAGCTTTTGAATTGGAATTAAGCAGGAAAACATGAACAAACCTAGTACGGACTTACTTCAAAGCTTGGAGAACAAATTAAAGTCAGCAAATATTCGTTCTCCTTATTTGAGAGCCACCATTGGTAGAAGCAGAAATAGAGCCGATTTTAAAGAAATTGATTTGCTATCTGAAAGCGAGGAAGAGTTACTTACCACCTCCTTTTTAGAGCAACTTAAAAACGGAGAAAATGGGGGTGAGCTGTCGATGACCTTAAGCATTACGAGTGCTTGTGCAGCTGGAAAAACGGAAGAAGAGCGGTTTCGAATGGACACGCTTTTAAAACGTTTGAAAGCCATTCATTTTGACCAAGAAGAGGACTTTTTGGAACACGGCACAAGAAGTTTTGGGTTTGGTTATCCTATCCTCGCACTGAAAAGCAAACAGGATCGCAATCGTGTTATTTTGGCTCCGCTTTTTATTTGGAGTTTATCCATTTCGCTACTACCGAATGACCATAACGCTTATAAAATAGAACGTACAGAAGACCATCCGATTCTACTCAACCCCCAACTTGCTGCTTTTCTTCAAAATGATTACGGTTACACGCTAGAAAAAATTCCAGACCATTATTTTGACAACGATTGTTTGACCAAAGATGAATTAAACGAATTGATAACCAATATTTCCGATATTCTAAATGCTCAAATTATTTCCAATGAAAACGGCGTGGAAAGCATAAAGGAATTGGATTATTACGCAAGAATGATGGATGACCAGCCGATTATCTATCCTTCTGGAATTTTGACTTTATTTAAGTCTAATAAAGAAAGCATCGTTGAAGATTACCAAAAAATGATTCAGGGATTAGATGATTTGTTATTTGATGATCCTTCGATTTATCAACCGTATCAGGATGATTATTTTTCTTCCGTTCAGCTTGACCCGAGTCAAGAAGGAATCATTCGCAATATTTCTGACCACAAAAAGGTAATTATTCAAGGCCCTCCCGGCACAGGAAAAAGTAACTCGTTGACAGGAATCATCTTAAACGCCTTAGAAAATAGCGCAAAAACCTTGGTTGTTTGTGAAAAGAAAACAGCCTTGGAAGTAATCGAATCGAACCTAATCGAAAAAGGTTTAGATGAGTTTTGTGCTGTCATTGATAATGTTAGTAGCGATAGACAAAAGTTAGTTCGCGCTTTACGTGAACGTTTTGATGAACGCAAATACAAAGAAGATTTAGGCGTGAGTTTAGCGGAGTACAATAACAGCAAATCGCAGTTTCAACTTTTTTATGAAAATAGTCAGAAAAAATATGGCAACCTTCTCACCAAAGTACTAGGTGATTTAAGCTGGAAAGAATGTATTGGAAACTACCTTCAAGCCAAACGAAACGCTGGAAACAACCTTTTAATTGCAGTAGATTATAAAGTAGAAAAAATTGAAGAAGCTGTCTTTTTTGAAGGATTGAACAACGTGAAAGAAGGCGCTTTTTTAAGAGAAAGTTGTGGAGAATTTAAACCTGTTTTTGACCCAATTAAAGCCTCTTTCTTAGAAGGGAATTTAACAACAAGTGCGCTTCGAGAAAAAGAGAATAAACTTAAATCCCTTTTAGCAAATTGCAGCAATTTATTGGAAGAAATTAACAGTAACTTCCCTCAACTTACGGATGAAGAGGCAGAAAAACTGTTAAAACCGAACTTTATCAATAAGTTGGTGGCTATTTTTATTGGTTCCTTAAAAACTAGACAAAATAACTTACAAAGAAGTTATAAAAACCTATCCTCCACGATAAATGAAGTTGATAACTACCTTATTTCAAGTAGTCAATTTGGGGATACGTTTAATCATAAGATGAAAAAGTTGAAAGAGTCGCACGATAAACTTTCCGCAATTGTTTCAAATTTCCAACAATTTAGAACCTATCATGCTTGGAAAATATTTTATGAGTCAGGAAATGATGCGTTTAAAAAAGCAGTGTTAGATGCGTTAGAAGGTGTAGAAACGGCCAATTGGGAAAACGAGTATCGAAAATGGTTTTTTAATCTTGTTTTAGAAGAGAACGAAATACAGCTAAATGATTTTCCAACGGACGACAGAGATTTAGACAGCCTCAAGAATTTAAATGTTAAAATTGATACTCTTCAAGACGCTTCCATTCGTTCCATTTGGTATAACCATCAGCGTGTGGCAATGGATGGTAGAACGCTTCAAGAAATGCGCATGTTATTTAATTTGCGAGGGAATAGTAAATTTCGAAAACGTAATTCTTTGCGTCAATTGATGCATGATGAATTTGATTTGATCACAGCATTTTTCCCTGTAATTTTAGTTAATCCATCGGTTTGCTCTTCCATTTTTCCGCTTAAACCCGGTCTTTTTGACTTGGTCATTTTTGATGAAGCGAGCCAATTGCGATTGGAAGACACTTTTCCTGCATTGTTAAGAGGTCGTTTTCAAGTAATTTCTGGCGATGTTCACCAAATGCCGCCTTCTACTCATTTTAGTGGAAGCAATGCATCAACTACTTCTGCCTTGGAAGATTTAGAAGATGATGTTGTTTTTTCGGAAGAAGAATCCTTGTTGACTTATGCGCAAAACGCAGATTTTGAATTTAACTATTTGGATTTTCACTATCGTTCCCAACATCCTCATTTAATTGACTTTTCAAATGCTGCATTTTATGGAAAGCGATTAGTTCCAATGCCAGCGACTTATCATGGTAAACCGCTAATTTTAAGAGAGGTAAATGGCGTTTATGAAGACAATAGAAATGAAGGCGAAGCGGATGAAATTATTCGTATTTTGATGGAAGAAATCCAACCTAATGAAAAAGGAGATTACCCTTCCATTGGTGTTGCAACATTAAATACAACTCAACAGCGTTTTCTTTGGGAGAAAATTTGGTTACTAGCGGATAAAGATACTGCTGTTAGAGATAAACTTTCGCGTTTAGAAGCAGCAGGATTTTTTATTAAAAACCTTGAAAATATACAAGGCGACCAACGAGACATCATCATCATCTCCACCACTTTTGGAGTGCGGCCAGATGGACGATTTATTCAAAATTTTGGACCAATCAACCAAGATAAAGGATATAAATTACTCAACGTGATTGTAACAAGAGCCAAAAAGCAAATTTATTTGATTACGTCTATCCCTGCTGAGTTTTATACCAATTTCCGTAGTGATATTGTAACCAAAGGAAATACTGGGAAAGGCATTTTTTATGCCTACATTAATTATGCAAAATTTTGTTCTGAAGGACAAGAGAATGCGCGAAGAGAACTGTTAGAATTCTTGTTACAAGATAAAACAGAAGAGCAGCCTAAAAAAGTGAATCCTGAAAACTTTTTAACGGAATCTGTTTTTGAAGAAGAGGTGATTGAGGAGCTATTAAAGTTTGTTCCTGCTCATAAAATTGAAACACAATTTCAATTAGGCGGATTCCGATTAGACATTGTGATTAAAGGAGAAGATGAAGCACCCAAAATTGTAATAGAATGCGATGGAAAAACCTATCACAGCAGTAAAGTAGCTTATCGTTATGACTTGCATCGTCAAGCAATTTTAGAGCGCCATGGACTGAAAGTATATCGCATTTGGTCAACCAATTGGTGGAGAGAAAAGGACAGAGAAGTATTGAAGTTAAAACGGTATTTAGAAACGGAAATGGAGTCGTAATAGGATACGAAGTTTCAAATAAAAAAGAGGTGTCTGCAAAGACACCTCTCTAAAACAAAAATTAATAACCATTTAACCTTTACATCACCACTCTTCTTGTTTCAAAGTAACCGTTGTTGGTTTGTACCTTTACCACATACATTCCTTTTGGTAAATTAGTGGAAAGTTGATTCGTATGTTCTTTTGTGTTGATTTGAGA
>SKGS01000005.1 GCA_007117355.1 Lishizhenia sp.
GAGTTGATTTAAAGGAAAACTAACTTTTCGAAATGGAATTTTTCCTGTTGAGGCAATTGTTAGGACGTCTAACCATTTTTCAAAATTTTCTGCTTTTCCGATGCTATCAATGACTTGGTAAGTTAAAGCCTCTTTTTCAGATGAACTAGTCCCTCTTGCTTTATCCAATAATTCGGGTTCGTCGCCAGCATCTTCTTTTACTTCCATGCGAATAGCATTAAACCTTTTATTTGGTACATCCACATCAAATTCAACATCTTTAATATAAAGGTTCGACCGTCCTAAAGCATTATGCGCATTAATTTGAATAGAAGGAAACTCAATTTCAGTACTTAATTTATAAGGGAACCATTTTTTTCCTGCCGTAAATTTATATTCTTGAATAATCTTAATTTGAAAGCTCAACTGCTCATCATAAGGTTCGGCAATAACTCGTTCAACTGCCCAACCATTAGAATTTATATATAAAAAGCCTTTTAAACCTTCAAAATTCTTTCCTTTTTTTGGACGAAAGCGAATAACAAAAGTCGTGTCTTTCTCTTGGAAAGTTGTATCTTCCAAAATAAATAAATAGCGATTTATAGAGCCTGGAGCAATAGGGTTGATGTACTCTTTTTCGTTTACAGAAAAGGTGTTTTCATAAAAGGAAAATGATTGTAATTGATTAAATAAAGAGGCAAACATAGGGTTGTTTACGCCTGACACTTTATAGGAAACAACTTCTTCTTTGTCGTAGTTTGGTGGGGAAAAGGTTCTAATTGATGCTGTTTCAGTTAGGAAAAAATACTGCCTATCCATAAAGTCGATTAACCGCAAGGTAGAAGAATCTTGGATAGTGTCTCGTCGTATATTGTCTTCTAAATTGGCGGTGAGGTAAAACTTGGCATACGCTGAATAACGAAAAGAATTATTGCGTAAAGGGTCATTGTTTTTTCGTTCACGCATGGCATTTTTAATAATGCGATGTGCAGGATTTTCACCCGGACGAATAACAACTTCATCAAAACTTTGTGAATCGGGTGTTAAAAAAACAACCGCTTCTTTTCTTTTGGATGGTGATAAATTTTCTCCTGAAATAATGGTGTCTTTATATTCAAAGAAACGAAACGTATAGTTTTCGTCCATCATTATTTCGACTTCAATAATTCCGTCTATGTCTGAAATAGCATTTGTTCCTTTATCACCAATTAACTTTACAAATGGCAAAGGCGCTTCGGTTTGTTTGTCTAATACCAAAATGCGCACTCCGTTTTGACTAAATAAAAGACCATTCAGCAAAAACAACCAAAAAACAAGTAGTAGGTTTTTCATGAAACAAACTTAGGCTTATTTCTTTTCAATTGACAAAATATCAAGGTCAAAAATTAAATCCGCATAAGGCGGTATGTTAGGCATTCTTCCGTTGACACCATAAGCCAAAAAGTAAGGGATGAATAATTTGACTTTCATTCCTTCTGAAGACAAACCAACTCCTTCGTTAAATCCTGGGATAAGCCCCATTATAAGATATTCAAACTCTAAAGGTGCATTTCGGTCAACCGAGGAATCGAATTTGCCGCCATAGACAAAAGTACCCGTGTAATGCAACGAAACTTTATCACCTCGCTTTGGATTTTCACCTTCCCCCTCTTCTTCAATTACATAAACCAAACCACTTTCTGTTTGCACCGCCGAAGGATGCATTTCTTGAATCATAGTGAAAAAATATTCTTTATATTCTTCTGGAGACTTTGCTTTAGCTTCAACCAGCCGTACTTTGTTTTGTGCTTCTAATTTTGCTAGTCGTTGTCTTTCTAATTCTGCTTCCGTTTTAAGTTTTTCGTAGTTTGCAGCAAAAGATTTAGTCGCATTATAGAAAAATCTATTTCTAAAGCCTTTTCGAATGATTTTAACTTTTACCATTTCGTCTCCTTGCTCAATGGCGTCCACCACATCTTGTCCTTTTATTACACTGCCAAAAACAGTATGTTTTCCATTTAAGTGAGGAGTTGCAACGTGCGTAATAAAAAACTGACTTCCGTTTGTGTTTGGGCCGGCATTTGCCATAGAAAGCACCCCTGGCCCCCCATGTATTAGTCCGTTGTTTGTTTCATCAAAGAAAGAGTATCCCGGCCCTCCTGAGCCTGTGCTAGTTGGGTCGCCACCTTGAATCATAAAGTTAGGGATTACACGGTGAAACTTGATACCGTCATAAAATGGTTTTTTATGTTTTATAGTATCTTGAACAGTTAACTTCCCTTCTGCTAAACCGATAAAATTAGCAACTGTTAAAGGCGCATCGGATTCGTGTAACCTGAGTAAAATTGTTCCTTTTGTTGTTTCTATCTTCGCATAAAATCCCTTTTCAAGTTTTACTTTATCTTCCTTTTGAGCAAAGGCAAGAAACGAAAAGCTTAAAGCAAGAGTTAAGAATAGATTTTTGTACATCATGTTATATTTTTTAATTATTTATCCCTTGAAGTAGTGTATTCTACGAGGGAGATTAAACTTTGTTTACTTGGTGAATCTGGCAGGTCGTTTAACAATTCTAGCGCCTCATCTTTCAAAGACATCATTTTTTTGTAAGAATAATCTATCCCACCATTTTGAATTACTAATTCAATAGCCCTTTTCACCTTTTTAGGGTTATCATTATGTCTTTTAACGATGTTAATCAGCTCATTTCTTGTTGCTTTATCTGCCACTTGTAATGTGTGAATTAACGGAAGCGTCATTTTTCTTTCTCGAATATCATTTCCTGTTGGTTTACCAATTTTACCCGGAGTGCCATAGTCAAAAATATCGTCTTTTATTTGAAAAGCCAAGCCAACCAATTCACCAAATTTACGCATGCGCTCGGCTTCATCTTCTCGTTCAACAGATACGGCACCCGCTTCGCAACAAGTAGCAATAAGTGATGCCGTCTTTTGCCGGATTACTTCAAAGTAAACTTCTTCGTTTATGTCAAGTCGTCTAGCTTTTTCAATTTGTAACAATTCTCCTTCACTCATTTCTCGCACAGCTCGTGCTACAATTTCTAAAGAACGGTATTTTTTCTGCTCAATACTTAAAAGCAATACGCGAGAAAGCAGGAAATCTCCAACTAAGACAGCAATTTTGTTTTTCCAAAGTGCATTAACGGAGAAAAAACCTCGTCGTTCATTGGCGTCATCCACCACATCATCATGAACGAGCGTGGCCGTGTGTAATAACTCTATCAGAGATGCGGCGGTGTAGGTGTCTTTGTTTACTTCACCCAACATTTTGGCAGTAAGAAAAACAAACATCGGACGCATTTGCTTTCCCTTTCGTTTTACGATGTAGCGTGTAATTTTGTCTAACAAAGGTACTTTTGAGCGCATACTATCTCTAAAATGCACTTCAAACTGAACCAATTCATCTTTTATTGGCGCTTTTATTTCTTTCACGCTTAACATTAAATGCAAATATAGATTGAATAATATTTATATGTGGTCTTTTAACTAAGTTTATCAGGTGAAACTGATACTATGTTGTTTTATTATCAGCTTAAACAAGAAGCTGTAAAAATACCACGATGATATTTAAAGAATTTTAAAACTGTATCTTATTTCATGATGGCTGTCGTCAGGATTGCGAATCGACTGTTTGAACTGAAGCATCGCCGAATGTGTTAGGAGCTCAACGCAGTTAATAAAGCAGGTCGAACCAAGTCAAGATATGCTTTTATTTAACTAATATTTCTAACCAAATAGTTGTCCCGTCGTCATTATCAGTAATGGCATTAACTAAAATATTTCCATTTTCTTTTTTTCCATAAACACCTTCGATTTTTCCAATATACATGTCTCCATTATTTGTTTTGACGGGAAGACATGCTAACAATTTCTTTGTTGAAAAATCAATTATTCCTATAAAGCTACCTGCTATACCGCCATCTTTTTCCCAGTTACCTGTTTTTTCGATTGTTGCGGAAAATAGCAACAAAGAAGTCCCTTCTATAAAATTAGCACCAGAAAAACGTGCGGTATCATTTTCAAAAGTTGGAAGTTCAAAATGCTTTGAGTTCATACTCATTGAGATATTATTTTCATTTTTTTTATACATGAAAAAGTCCTCTGTGGATATAGAATAAATAAAATTATTATGCCTATTAAATAAGTAAAGAGAATCTTTATAAATTGCCGTAGCTTCAATATTTATTTCTTTCTCCGACAAATTAAAATATTCTTTCAAGTTGTGAAAAAACACTTGTTGTTGTTCAAATTGAAATAATTCAAATGTTTTAGGGTTAAAAGTAATTATCACATCTCTTTTCGGACTTTTAGAACCTGAACCGAATATTATTAATAACGTGTCGTTTTTATAAGTAGCAAAAGTAGTTGCTTCGAAGTCAGGTTTATATTTCGAAGCTATTCGTTGGTTTTTTACATAAGCCGTATCCCAAACTTGCCACTTGTTAATTATCTCTCCGTCAGAATTTACTTTCCATAAAAACGAATCATCGTCACCAATAATATAGTAATGCGACCTGAAAAATGACA
This sequence comes from Lishizhenia sp., assembly GCA_007117355.1. Classification (GTDB taxonomy): domain Bacteria; phylum Bacteroidota; class Bacteroidia; order Flavobacteriales_D; family Crocinitomicaceae; genus CSBr16-161. The sequence continues at coordinate 4,503 of SKGS01000005.1, forward strand.
TTCCTGAACCAGAGGAAATATGCTTTAGCTCTAACTCTTTAACAATTTCAGTTGAACTAAATTGACCATCTTTTAAATTGCACCCAACAACAAAAAGAAATAAAACAAATGTTGAAATAACTTGACACTTCATACGAGGCCAAAAGTATTGTGTTTTATTTTTTGAGATTAAATTCAAGGGTTATCTTTAGGTTAAGATATAAAAAATGACATCCTTGCTTACTCTGAAAACCACAATGGTCATTTTAAGTGTTATCCTATTGAAATACAATAAAGTAAAGGGTTAGACGGCTTTTTGTTTCGTATTTTAACCTTAACAATAAATACTATGTTTGCAATAACTTCTTAACATAGGCTTAATAAATGGTTAACCATATCAAAATACCATGCTCTTAAATTGCATATAATTTTGCAAAAAAATGAAACTACGATGAAACTACATCTGTTTATAGTGGCTTTTGTGTTGTTTTTTGCACAAGACTTATTTTCGCAACAATTTACTTTAAGAGGAAAAGTAAATGAAATAGGCACTTCTGAAGTAATTGTGGGAGCAAAGGTTGTTTTAGAAGGAACAGAATATCGAGCAACAACAGGTCTTGATGGATCTTTTGTTATTCGTAATATCGCTTCGGGTAATTATGAGATTGTTTGTTCTTACATTACTTTTGAGACATACAGAAAGCCAATAAGTATTAACGCAGACAGTGAAATACTAATAGAGTTAACTGCGGAATCGATAGAGATTGAAGGAGTTGAGATTGTTGCCACACGTTCTATGGATTCCGAAGCCAGCGCAAGAGCAACAGAAAAAGACGCAATGAATGTACTCAATGTTATTTCAGCAAAAGAAATTGAAGTTTCCCCTGATTTAACTGTCGCTAACGTTGTACAACGGGTTTCTGGTGTTTCACTTGAACGAAACAACAACGGTGATGGTCAGCACGCTATTGTTCGAGGAATGGATAAGCGATACAATTACACCTTGGTGAATGGTGTGAAAATCCCAAGTCCTGACCCTAGAAACCGCTATATTCCATTGGATATTTTTCCATCGGATTTATTGGATAGACTTGAAGTCACAAAAGCACTAACGCCCAACATGGAAGGCGATGCGATTGGTGGGGTGATGGACATGAAAATGAAAAATGCGCCTAATCATTACACAATGAATGTTAATGTTGGTACAGGCTATAACCAAATGTTTTTTGACCGACCATTTCGTTCATTTGACCGATCAACCACGAACAAGTTTTCTCCGAGACAACAATACGGAAACGATTACGCAGCTTCTACAGCAGATTTTCCTTTAGAAAATATTGATTTTCAAGATACCAGACCAATGCCAAATCAAATTTATAACATGATTATTGGTAACCGATTTTTAAACAATAAACTGGGTGTACTTGTGGCAGGGAGCTACCAAAACACCTACCGTGGTGCAGAGAGTATTTTCATGCAAATCTTCGTGAACCAAGAAGATAATACGCCTTATTACGAACGTGTTCAAGTTAGACAATTTTCAACGCAACAAGTTCGTTCAGGTTTGCATACAAAATTGGATTACCGTTTTAACAACAAGCATAAAATTGATTTGTACATGGCAGCAGTAAATATGAATGATTTTGAAACACGTTCGCGTATTGACACCATCTTGGCTATTGGAAGAGGGCAAGGTCCTGGAACGGGTAGAATCGAAATTAGAGAGCGTTCAAGACAGAGATACCAAGGAATTTACAACGGTACTTTACAAGGAACGCATGAATTTTCCAAAAAATGGAAAGCGGATTGGTCTGGCGTTTATTCCTTGGCCACAAATGATGACCCCGATATGGCGCAAGTGAGCTGGATTACAGCTATTACTAAAAATCAGGCTGGTGAGTTTATTCAAGACCCAATTATGTATGACACTGATTACACGAGAAGATGGATGAACAGTACTGACCAGGATTTGGCAGGCTATGGAAATATTTACCACAACACTAAACTTTTCAAACACAAGCTTGAACTTTCCGCAGGTGGAATGTATAGGGCAAAATCACGAACAAGCGTATTTGATTCTTACCGACTAAGAGCAATTCCAATCATGCAAGAATGGAGTGGCAGTATTTACGATGGTCAATGGAACTTATTTAACCTTTACGGAACGCCAACCGATCCATTAAATTATGATGTTATAGAAAATGTACTAGGAACTTATGCGATGTTCAAATACGAAATTAACAAACTACACATTATGGGAGGAGTGCGTTTTGAATCAACCCAATTTGAATGGGAATCTCAAGCGCCACCTCAAATAGACGGAAGAACGGGTTCAATTAGCTATCAGGACATTTTGCCAAGTATTCATTTTAAGTACATGCCCAATGAAAAGCAAAATATACGAGCTTCTTACTTTTCTTCCATTTCAAGACCAAGTTTCTTTGAAGTAATTCCTTATGAAATCAATGAAGAAGACTTCCGAGAAAGAGGAAATCCCTTTCTAAAACGAACCAAAGCGGACAATTTTGACATTCGCTATGAACGATTCAGTAATATGTTGGACAAAATAATGGTTGGCATATTCTACAAACGTATTGACGACCCGATTGAACGTTCATTAAATATAACTGGGCAATCTGTCTATTTACAATCCAATAACTTTGGTACAGCTACCAACATGGGATTTGAATTTGACTTTACCAAATATATTCGTGAATTTGGGGTGCGTTTCTTTTATACCTATACCAATTCTGAAATCACAACAGATAAAATTGTTCGCTTTAGAGACGAAGACGGTAATTTAACCTCACGAGTTGAAGAACAAAGTCGTCCGTTACAGGGTCAATCGGCTCATATTTCAAACGTATCCTTCCTTTACAAAAACACAAAAACAGGAACGGATGCTCAGGTTTCTGCCGTATATACTGGACGAAGAATAATTGGTGTTTCTCCATATCTGGATAATGACCTTTGGCAACGTGCTTTTATTCAAATGGACTTTTCATTTGAGCAGAGAATTCGAAAGGGAATTGTAGCATATGTCAAAATTAATAATGTTCTTAACTCTCCAATGCGTGCAGATATCTTGCTTCCAAATACTTTTAATGCGGAACAAGCTCCATATTGGAATGCTTCTGAGAATACCTTGGCTTGGGAAGACTTTTATTTTCAAACGTATCTAGTAGGGTTAAAGTTTAACTTGTATGAGTTTCAAAAAAACAGAAAATTAGATAAATAAATTGGTGTTGACAAAAACTTATAGAAATATATATTGTCAACCGACAACTAATCTTAACTGAAACAAAACCTCTCAATACAATTGGGAGGTTTTTATTTTCCAGGACACAGTTTCAATTGTTTAAA
>SKGS01000098.1 GCA_007117355.1 Lishizhenia sp.
TTCTTGCAGATAAATTCCATTGTAGCATTTCGCATGTTTTTAAAACAATTGATAAAATGGAAAAAAAATACGGTAAGCTTGCTGCTGCAAAAAAGGCTAAGAAAGCAAAATAATCAAGTTGTACATTAAAAGTTAATTTAGTTCCTGAGTATTTGCCCAGGAACTTTTTTATTTTTCTTAGTTTAATAACTCATCTTTAATCAAGGCTTGACTTTAATCGTTCAAACTTGCTTTCTAGCACTTCTGAAAGTCTGATAAAATCACGCTCTGAACGGCTGTCATTATGGTAAATAAAATCCGATTTGGTTTCATGCGGCGCTAAATACTTTTCATAACATGGAATAACGTGATTTTCCCATTGGTATAAAATATCACTTCTTGAATAGCCTCTTGATTCTTGATCGCGATAAATGCGTCTATCTAATTGAATGGCAGGATCAACATCTACAAAAATTTTAAAATCTAACAATTCATAAATAAAGGAATATTCGAACACAAATAACCCCTCTACAATTAATAATTCCGATGGATGAATCGTTAGTAGTGAATGTTTCTGACTCCCAGTGTTAAATTGATACTCTACAACTTCAATTTCTTCTCCGTTAATTAATGCTACTAAATCAGATTTCATTTTCTCCGTATTTAGTGCTGTGGGTAAATCAAAATTTACTTTACCGTTCTCATCTAATGTTTGCTCTTGAATTGGTTTGTAATAATTATCCAGAGAAAAAACACTAGGGTTTAGCTTTTTGTAGCGTTCTGCCAAGCGATTAAGTAAAGTGGTTTTTCCCGAGCCACTACCTCCACATATCCCAATTACCATAATTAATCTGAAAGTGATTTTCCCTGATTGCCAAATGTAATTATTTTTTCGATGTTGGAAAAAGGAAAATAAAACGGTTTAATCTAATTTGACGAGTAATCACAAAGAAACATGAAAGTTTTAGGGTATATATTAACGGTGTTTAATACATAAAAAAATCAGGAGAAAACAAAGGGTTCTTTTCGACTTCAATTGCCATTAAGTTGTATAATCGAAAACATTAAACTACATTTGAAGTAATGGCTGTTTTGAATTCTTTTCTTATGAAAAATATTTTACTGTTGTGCTTCTTTTTTGCCTTTGTCCTTTTTCTTGAAAAAGCACATGCGCAAGGATTAAATTGTGAAATTGGAATTCAACATGACTTTCATCAATACAGTCAAGGAGTTTGCGTTGTTGATGACTTAACATTTTTGATTACTAGGGAGTTTACCAACGGATGGGAACCTAAAACAAAGTGTTATATCATTGATACCTTGGGTAATATTCTTTCCGAAGATTTTGTGCTAGATATTTGGACAGATGAAACTAATCTCATTGACATTATTCCTTCTCCCAATGGTGGTGTTTATGCTTCGTTTAATAGTCGGCTAACGTGTGACATTATAATGGATTCTTATATTCATTTAGTGGAACTACTTCCGGATGGTACTATTGCTTGGCAAAATGAATGGATTGTTGATGGAGTTTTACCTTATACATCAAGCTTTGGCTTATCCCTTACAAGTGAAAATGAATTGTATTTTTCGTTTGAAAACGATCAAGACAATACCATTTTCAAGATGGATGCCGCAGGAGAATTGATTGACTCTTTAAACGTACCGTTAAATCATTTCACTTGGTTAGAAACGATAGAGGGAGAACTAATCGCAGCACGAGAAAACACTCTTTTAACGATTAACGAAACAGGAGAAATAGATACTTTAATCATTTTTGATCATCCTATTTCTGCTTCCTTTTTAGCGAATGAAAAAATCTATCTTTTAATTGAAAATGACATCCATATTCTGAGCACCGATTTCAATGAAATGGACCTTATAATTGAAGTAGAAAATTTTGACCTTATCAACCTCAAGTTAATAGATGACCAATTAACGTGCTCCGCCTTAAACGACCAAAACAACTATGCTGTGTTAACTATTAATGAACACGGCGAAATAGAAGACATCAAGGAAATACCTGTATCACATGCTAATTTCACTTTTAGTGATTTTAATGCGCATCTATTTTCAATTGGAGAGTCTTTTGCTTTATCGCAGTTTTCGGCTATTCGCTATCGTAATTACTCCTTGGCTACAAATGAATCTGTTTCTGTTAATCACAGTGATATTGGCGTGGTAGGATTAGAAATATCGGATAAATCAGCTACTCCTCTTTCTGGATATAATAGCGTTTACAACATTAGTTTAACCGGTGGTGTTTGGGTCAAAAACTTTGGAGAGGAAGAAGTGAATAGCTTCTTTTTATTCTGTTATGTAACCGAACAGATTGCTTGTGGTTACGTCATATTTAAAAAAGAGATAACCGATATTTCCATAGAACCAGGAGACTCTGCACTCATTGATTTAGGACAATTCTTTACTCTGACCAATAATTTTGGGTCCACAATATCTTGGGATGTTTGTGTTTACTCTTCCTTTCCTAATAAGCAAACAGATTTAAACGTAAGCAATGATAGTTACTGCGAAAATATCATTTTTGGTTATTCGAATACTTCGGAAGTGAAATTGTCAGATGTAATTGTTTATCCTAATCCAAGTTCTGACTTTATAACCATTAGCACAGAGGAATATAAAGAACTCACATTTGAAATTTACGACAACTTGGGAAAAGTTGTTGAAAAAGGTCAATCAGAAAGCAACGAAATGATTTCTTTAAAACAGCTTTCAAATGGTGTTTATACGCTTCGAGGATTGTCCATTTCTGGTACTCCATTATTTGAAAAGAGAATAGTTGTTAGGAGGGAATAAACAACAAGTTGAAAAAAACAAACTTCACTACCTACCGATTGCTTTCAAAATATTCTCTACAGACTCTTTCTCCATTTTCGTGAAAGCAAACCACTTTTTTCCTAAGTCTTTTAATGATGCTCCAATATGATAAACTGAATTTTCATCTCAAACAATCAACCTCTAAAAGAACCTATCAATCACAGTACATACAAAACCGCGCTGTTGGATTATGTTCGAAGAAAATTGTGGGGTCGTAGATTTCTCGTATTAATTCCTCTAAAACTGACTCAAATAACTCCATCAATTCTGGAACATTCGCAGTGAGTTTATTTACGAGAAAAAATGGGCCATCTTGAACATTAACCATGGATATAATTCCCGTTTTTTCTGGATAGCGTTTATACTTTCCAAAGTACAAATAGTTGTATAAAAGCAATTGGAAAACATACGGCTTCTTCTTTAATTGATTTAACAAATGCTCGGATTCGTTTTCTGCGTTGCTCCTTTTCATATCTGTAATCGTCACTTGATCTGTAGCACATTTTCCAGATTTATAATCCAGCAAACGCAACTCTCCATTAAACCTGTCAATTCGGTCGATATATCCCTTGAAATTAATCTTTTTGTCTTCGCCATCTATCGAAACAACTAAAGTTCGCTCAAATACCGCCTCCAACGATTCGATATATACGTTTGCCTTTTCTCTTTTGAGTTGTGTGGATTCCGTTTGTAAAAAACGTTGTGTTAAATGTGTGGCAACTTCGTAACTCAAATAATTTTTTCCACTTAATAAAACCTCTTTATTGTACGCATAATACGACTCAAATTGTTCTTTTAATACACCGGGCATTAACTGTTGCATATTTTCTAGCACAAGCCCGTGAATTGGCGAAGGATTTTCATTTACCACTTCTTGATTCTCGTCTTGTTTAGCATAAGGACGATATAAAATCTCCAGTGTTTTATGAATAAAGTTACCTAAAGTATTTGCTTCGATTTCCTCTTCCACTTGGTCTTCTTCTCCAAAACCGAGAATATATTTAAAGTAAAAATCTAAAGGACAATTCAAATACGTTCGAAGTGCAGAAGCAGAAGTTTTTCGCTCAAAATATTCATCTAATCGCTCAATAATTGCTGGTGTTTTCTCTACCTTTATCTCACTATTATCTTGTTGGTCATCGGTTAAAGTATAAAATTTTTCACGCCATTGAATCGCTTTGTTTTGTCTGGCTAATTCTAGCTTTAATTGAAGAATATACCTTGAAGGCTCTTCAACACCCGTTCCACCTTCTGCGGAAGAATAGGTAATCCAAACTTTTTCAGCGGTGTGCAGTAATCGGTAAAAATGATGTGCAAAAAGTCCTTGTTTGTCTCTTGGGGTTGGCAAAGCGTGAAACCTCCTCAAATCCATTGGGATTAATGTTTGAATAGGATTTCCAGGCGGCATTTTACCATCATTAAGCCCAACAACAATTATGTTTTTAAAATCCAACAATCTGGTTTCTAACAAACCCATTACTTGCAAGCCTTCAAGTGGGTTACCGTAATAAGCAATGGATTCATTTATCCAATGTTGGTTAAAAAGGGTTTTAAAGGTCTTTAAAAATAAAGAAGGCGCAAATTCTAGCAAGACATTTTCCAATCGAGATAATGCGCTATCAAAATGAAATAAAATAGATTTTTCTATGGCAAACTTTTCCTCTTTTATTTCTTGAAAAATCACTTGATTCAATTTCCTAATATGTCGAATAGCATCATTTGCATTTTCATTCCACGAGGTGAAAAAAAGTGTAATCAACTCCTTTAATCGCTCCGAACATTCTAATTTTTTGGCGCTGATAAATAACCAGTTTTTATCTAATATTTTTGATTCAATTTTTGTCCATTCTAACCGCTCCTCCTCTGAAGAAACCGCAATAATAAGTGGGTGTTTTATAAAACGAATAAAGTCTTTATGGTAAATCGACTTGGTTCTAAATTGCTGGAAACTTTCTTGAACTCTAAAAAGTAAATCTACCCAAGAACGAATTGCGGTGTATTTCAATGGCAAACCTAGCGTAATATTGGATTGTCCAACATTCAACGGAATATTCTTAATAACAGGAACAGCAAGTTTTTCATCCGCTAATAACAACATTGTTTCCGAAAATTCATTCGATGGTATTTGTTCTGCTAAAATGGTCGCACTAACTTTCGCTTGACCAGTGGATTGAGCACAGTTAATCACCTCTATTTCTTTTTCATCGGAAATCAGATTTGCACGCACAAAATCCGGTTTTGAAATATCGAGTTCTTTCAACAGTTTCCGAATGAAATATCCCGCTTCGTGATTTTCATCGTTTAAATAAAATGAATCTGCATCAATAAACAACTCTGCTCTTCCCATGCGATGCAGTTGTTTTATAATACTCGTTTCAGCGGGAGATAAAGCATTAAACCCTGCAAAAATAAAGCGGGTATCTTTATTTGCTCGAAACACTAAATCTAAATTCGTAGCGACTTCTTTATACGCTCCTCCCATGTAACAGGAGTTTTCTTTTTCTAGTAATTCATTATATGCCTTATAATAACCAGGAAGAAGGTCCCAAAACTCCATAAATCGTTTTTGAGCTTGGGTCAGTTCTTCGTTGTTAAAACTCCAATTTTCTATTTCTTTTATATCAGCCAAGTTCCGAAATAAATCTTTGCTATCGATTAAATACCTATCTATTTCGTCAAAGTCGCTGATTAGTGTTTTTCCCCATTGCAAAAACTCATCAAATCCTTGATTGCCTTCTGGATTTTTCTTTTTGTGAATGTTGTAAAGTTGAAATAAACCTCTTGTTGGGTCAATAATGGACTTTAAGCTACAATCTTTAATCCAGCGATCCATCGTGGTGATTTGCGGAGAAAAAACTGGTCGCTTATAGACTTCAAATAATGCTCGTTGCAAGTATTTTTTTGCACGCTGAGAAGGAAATACTATTGTCAAGTTTTGCAGCTCGTATTCCTTTTCATGAATAAAATTAGCTAACTGGTTAATGAATTTTTCCATTTTGGATATTGGGTTTCTCTTATCGAATAGTTTAATGGACAGCGATTAATCCAACTAATTATTTTTCAAGGATTAAAAGTTTCGATTTTTTCTCTATGGACCAATCAGCGAATTTATTTAACAAACTTGTTCCACAAAGGAGAGAACCTTCAGGCAAAATTGCTACAGTTACATTGTTTACGGTAAAATCCCCGATTGTAATGTTATTGACACGCACCATGTCGGCTTCAACAACTCGATTATCTGCCATTGTATAAGAATCCTTTCCCATATAACTATCCCTCGTCAGGCTGCCATTTAGAAGTAGTTCTCTCTCTATTTCGCTATTTATTATCAAATCAGCTGCGCCAGTATCAAGAAGGAAATACCGAGTAACTCCATCAATAGACAATTTGACTTTGTAGCTTCCTCCAATTTCAACTAATTGCACTACACTGACGGCAAGCTCTCCAAGTACTTCTTCTACTTCTTCTGCTTCTTCGATAATTTCATCATTTGTATTACTCAAGGCCATAGTGACACAAGGAACAACAATTTCATTAAATTCTTCGCTATCAATGTTTTCTAAATTTGACAATTGTCCTATTGAAAAACCTTCTGCTGCCAATTTACGAATAGCGCAATCACAATACTCTTCAGCTTGTGCATCGCTCCAGATTTCCCTCATCTCAGGGTCTTGTATAATTTCACTAACGCACGCTTTTATGGCAAACGGAAGGTAACGCTCCTCAGAAACATGATTTAGGCTAAAGTCATCCGAGTACTCCATGTGACCTTTAACACAGTCCATTAAAATAGTAAAATTATCTCCTCCTAAAAGAAGTTCTTCCATGCTGTCATTTGCAGTTGCCTCTAGTATTTCTGCACTTAGAATTCTTGGAAAAAGCGCATCGCAGACGCATGAACAATAATCTTCAATGCCAATTAGCACACCTTCAATGTCTAACATTTTAGTATTTGCAGAAGAAACACATTGTTCTACAAACATAGATTTTTCACCAAGTTCAACACCGTCTTTGGTTTTTATCATTTGCCCAAAGCTAGTACCCATGAAAAAAAGTGAAATAAATATAAGGGAAAGTTTCATCAATTCTAAGTTTCATTCATTCTGACTTCTAATATAGAAAAATATTTTAGATTACCCATTTTTATGTCAGAACACTAAAGAAAAAACTATGTCCTAATTTTTTAATAGCTTGCTTGTATAAAACGAGTTGGCCGAAAAGACTTTTACCAGATAAAGTCCATTCGGTTCATTAGCAATGTCGAAAGTAGTTCCTTCACCTTCATGGACTACTCTACCTTGTGCATCAATAATAACTACTTTATCAAGGAGTTCATTTTCTCCAAGTTTAACAGTAAAAATCCCTTGTGTTGGATTTGGGAAAATGCTTAATACAGGTCCTTGAGCAATTTCTACCTCTTCATTGCTTGCGGTTCCATCGTATTGTATTTCAAATACTGGAGCAAATTCCGAATCATCTGTCCCAGAAATCTCCACCAAACCAAAGCTTTCAGAATGCAGTAAAAACTCTACAGAGTTTTGTTCCATCAAGTAAGGGTAAAACGAAGATGGAATGTCAACTCTCACCCAATTTCCTTTATCAATATTTCCAAAAACACAAGGCGAACCGCTAACCGTTGGCGCATCATTTAAATCAGCACTACTTACAGTTGCATTTTCTCCAAAAAAACCTTGTTTCATACTTATTTCAATGGCTTCATCAAATGGATTGTTTCCAACCTCATCTTTTATATGTAGGTAAATACTAGCTCTTTTGATGATAGAATCTGGAAAGTTGTTGGTAGGAAAATGCAAAACAGGTTGTTGAACCACACCGTTATTTGAACCAAAAATTAAATCTTCACTTACTTCACTTTCAGAGGAAATTGTAGCTGAAAAATTATTTCCTTCAGCCAAAACAAAGCGATCCATCAATTCTTTGTGGTAATACTTTTGCGTGTGATAAGAAATTAAATCATAATAGCCTTTAGCTGATAAATGAAAACAGTCTTTGGTCAGGGCATAGTCCCTCATAGAGTTTTGAGGAGATGGATATTCTGGATAACCATTAGGTAAAGGAGCTTCAAAAGCAGGGTAAGTACCAAATGGCTCTACGCCTAAAGGATTATTTTGTCCGAAGGTATATTGCATTAAGCCAGGTACTGGGAAAAAATCTACTCGATCGTCATTTGCAAAATAATCGTCTAATTGTTCTGAGAAATCTATTAAAACCTGATTAATTGTAGCGTTGTCGGGATATTCCATTCCTGACCATGTACTGTAAAATGGATGATTAGAAGGGAACAGGAAGCCTTCTATAACTTCTTGAAAGTTCGTGTAAACATACCCACTCCATAGAATTTTTATATCAGGTCTAAGGTCTTTGATAAACTCAATAATTTCTATGAGATTATCCATTACTTCATCCTTCAATGAATCTACCTCTTGTTCGGTAAAAGAAACCTCCCAGTTTCCTAGCACATCATTTCCTCCAATACTTAGATGTACATAATCTATTGTTGGTCGATTCTGTAATTGCGTGGCTATTTCATTTTGTTTATCTGCTTGAAGAAAGTCTGTGATACGCGCGCCATTTTCAGATAAAGTAGTATTTGTGTAATAACGTTTTTCGGTGTGACCCCAATCGCGTAAAACGTTATTTATGGTTCTATCAACATTCATAAAAAACGCCCAACTATCACCGACTAGAAGGACTCTTTCTTCTGTATCTTCATCACATTGTGCATTAATAAAAACTGAAAATAAAAGAAGTGCACCCAAAAGGGAACATTTTGAAAACATAGACATAGTAGTAAATTTTCCGAAAAATAAGGATTTTTTTCAAGAAAAGCGGTTTGAAAACAAAAAAACTGTGAGCGTTTGCCCACAGTTTTATATTTTGATGAATGCTTTATTAATATAAAGACTCTTTCAGAGCTGTTCTGTAATCTTTAATTTCCTCTCGGTTGATTTTATGGTCAGCCTTGAGTAAAAGATTTAATAAATATAGTAAATTGTCTTTGTCTTCAATTTCCAATGGGTATTCACCTCCTTCTTCATCCTCTTCGTACTGCGCTTCAACATCAAAAGCTTCATTTTCAATAAGGTATTCATATGTTAAACGAATAACTTTTGTAACTAACGGGTCTTGCTCTTTTAACCCATATTCACGTAATGCTTTTAAATCTTCAATTAAGCCTTCCGCTTGGATTCCTTCACTTTCAACTTTAGCAATAATAGCATGAATCATTTTATTCGCAGCTCCAATCTTCATTTTGAAAAAAAATTTGTGGCACAAAGGTAATACCTTCGTTGGATTTTTGAGAAGCATTTCGAATTTTTATTTTTGAAAAAACACTACAATCGTAAGTAGTCGAATTATTTCACTAATGATTTGCAAAAATCCATTGATTCAAATTTAGTTTTTGAAGAAAAAGTTAGACAGGTAAATGAATAAGAAATTGACCAAAAAAACGCAAGTTACTCCAATTGAAGTGAATAAATAGCAGCTTGAATTTTTCGCATGTCTAGCGCTGGACTCATTGTAGGTGGGGCATCTAAGTAACCGCTAATTGCAACAATCATATTTCGTTTGGGGTGCAAAAAGTGAAAGCTCCAAAACTTACCGCCCGATGGCTCTAGACGACCTGTAAACTTATACATTCCTCGAAATTCGAAACCATTAACCCCGCCAATGGAAATTTGTTTAGAAACAGGTAATACAGCAGGATGATCTTGTGTGCCCATATAAACACCAGGAAATTCATGAAATGCATTATATTTTAAAATTGTATCACGAGCACGCATCAGATAATCGTGAGTTAGCTGACTAGAATCACGAAATGGCAATTGCCAAATCATCAAACCACTTTGAATAAAATTTGCTTTAGAACTATTATACCCACCATCTGATTGAAAGTCCATTTGTCTTGAACGATCAGGAAAAGTGATTTTTGCAAAACGCGATTTAACCGATTCATATCTTGCATTTTTTGGTAATTCCAAAGTAATACCAAATTGTTCTCTTAATGCACTTTTTAAAACAGTATTATTGTCTTTTTTAAATCTATGGTATTCTCTTTTCCACTCTAACGACTCAAAAAGTTCAACTAAGCGGGGCGACTCTTGTTCAATAATCAGAAGAAGATCGTTCATGTTGTTAGCACGAAACTCTGCAATTATTTGATGCTTGGCATACATGTCCTTTTTTATGCGCAGCTCGGGTTTACCCTCTTTTAGTTTATCGTCTAGATTAAGCTCAACAATAGAGCGTAAACGTTTATTGCCTTTTTCAAATTTTTCAGGAGAAATATGTCGTAATTCAAATTTTGGAAACGCTGGATAATAAGGCTCTATAAACGCACCGAAAAAAATACTAAAAAGCGAATCTATTTCTTTTGTAAATATGGTGTTATCTGAAACAACTACAAGCTGTCCAGCCTTGCCAACATATTGATATTGTGAATTGCCTCGAATAATACCAAGGGTGTCCACAGCTGCATTTTCACGTTTTATCCTTTTTTCTGTCTTTTTAGTTTCAGTTTCTGATTCACTTTCATTACAAGAATTAAGCATAGTAAAACCAAGAAACACAAAACCACTTAACCAAAATAATTGTTTTGCAATTGCATTGACACGTATCATTTTACTTTAATTTTTTGTCCAATTTTGAGGTTATTAGACGTTACTCCAGGATTTAAACGTTCAATTTCTTTAACTGTTGTGCCATACCTTGAAGCAATTTTCCAAAAACTGTCTCCCCTGCCGACCGTATGGAATTTAACACTAGAACTTACTGTGCTTGCAACAACAGGCTTATTGGAATAAACGACTAATTTTTGACCAATTCTAAGTCTGGTTGTTCTGAGGTTGTTCCATTTCATTAAATCGTTTACTGAAACACCGTATTTTTTACCAATTGCACTTAGGGTTTCACCTGACCGCACGATATGTGTTTGTCCATCATTTGTATAATTCGTCAAATTACCTTTAGTTTCAGAAGCTACATTGTTAGGCTTATAAAATAATATTGAATCAAGCTTATAGATGCTATCCTCATAAGTTATCCAATCTCTAATCAAAGGAACAGGGATATTAATACAAGTTCCTGATTCTTGATTTGGAATAAATGCTGTTTTGTAAATTGGATTCAATTTTTTTATCTCCTCTACAGGCCAAGTCAATACAGAATCTAACGACTGCATGTAAACACTTTGCTTTATACAAATGGTATCAATTTCAAAATCATAAAAATATGGTTCAATAGGCTGTATATTATGATATGGATAGTAATTCAGCATGTAAGCCATAGCTATAAAATTTGGCACATACGCTTGTGTTTCTCTCGGAAGATAAGGACGGATTTCCCAATAGGTCATTTTTCCACCTGAACGTCGAATTGCTTTATTCACGTTGCCAGGACCGGCATTATAAGCAGCAAGGGCTAAATTCCAGTCATTGTACATTTCGTGAAGTTTTTTTAAGTACAAACAAGCTGCTTCCGTAGATAATTCCGGATCCATTCTTTCATCTACAAAAGATGTTTCTTCTAATCCGTAAAGTTTTCCTGTTCGGTACATAAATTGCCATAAACCTAGTGCTCCAGCCCTAGATTTGGCCTGCGGTCTTAGTCCGCTCTCTATAACTGAAAGGTATTTAAGCTCAAGAGGCATATCGTGCTTAGCCAACTTTTCTTCAAACATATCAAAGTAAAGTCTTGACCTTCCAAGAACAATACTTGTAAATTTTCTTCGGTTAACAGCGAAATATTTTACCGTTTTTAAAACATCAGGATGACACTCAAACGTAAAAGGACTTTTTTTGTCTAATTCTAAAATTCGTTCACAATAAATTGAGTCAGAAAATGCAGGCACATCTGTATCAGTATAGTTGAACGAATAAAATAAAGAATCTGATTTTTCATCAAGTTTAGACTCCTTGTAAAATTCGATTAGAGAAAATTCTAGCACATCCAAGAAAGTCAAACTTTGAATAGAGTCTAAAGGATCTTCTTCCAAAAAGGGACTATCCTCTTTATTTATTTGACCAAAAGACCAGATTATGCAACACCAAAAAATTACGAAAAGACTAATCCTACTATTACGCATTTAACAAAAATCCATTAAGAAATTAGAAATTTCTAGAAGTTCTTTTTCTCCAAATCGCTTTCCAATCAGTTGCAATCCAAACGGCATATGAGAAGAGTGATGCCCAATGGGAAGAGAAATAGCTGGATTACCAGATAAATTTGCATGTACTGTAAATATATCTTGTAAATACATTTGAATAGGATCTTTTACTTCATTTAATTTAAAAGCTGTGGTTGGTGTTGTAGGAAGAAGAATAACGTCATTTTTTTCTAAAATTTCATCTGTTCTTTCTCTAATTAACCTGCGCACTTTTTGAGCTTTTGCGTAATAAGCGTCATAATAACCCTGCGACAAAACAAAAGTTCCTGTCATTATTCGACGCTTCACCTCTGTTCCAAATCCTTCGGAACGAGATTTTATATATGTTTCAATAACGCCAACTGCATTTTTACTTCTGTGACCATAATGAACACCATCAAATCGCGATAAGTTAGATGACGCTTCGGCGGTGGTAAGCACATAATATGTGGGGACAAGTTGTTCTAAATAAGCAAATGAAACCGGAATTAATTCGTGACCATCAGCTCTTAAGCAATTTACAAGCTGCTCAATTCTAAGTTTAATCTCTTGGTCTATACCATCAGAGTCTAGACATTCTTTGATGTAGGCAATTTTTAATTTTCTCTCTAAAGGTTTCGGGGTTAAATCGCCAACCTCAACAGAACTTACAGTGCTGTCAAATTCATCTTTTCCAGCCATAATTTCAGTCACTAAAGCAACGTCTTCGACATTATGTGCAAATGGCCCAATTTGATCAAAAGAAGAAGCATAAGCAATCAACCCATGTCTGCTAACTCTTCCGTAGGTAGGCTTCAAACCAACTGTACCAGTAAAAGACGCGGGTTGTCTTATGGAGCCTCCTGTGTCGCTTCCTAAAGCAACAGTACATAAATTTGCGGCAACAGCAGATGCGCTTCCACCAGAAGAACCCCCAGGCACATAATCTTCATCTATTGCATTGCGAACGATACCATAGGCAGAATTTTCATTGGAGCCTCCCATTGCAAACTCATCACAATTTAAGCGACCAATAATAATTGCATCCTCATCCAATAATCGTTCAACAACAGTTGCAGAAAATAACGATTCAAAACCTTCTAAAATTTTCGATGCAGCAGAAACTTTATGGTTTTTGTAGCAAATATTATCTTTTAAACCAATAACCATTCCTGCTAATCGTCCTGCTGTTCCACTTTTAATTTTTTGATCTATTTCAGCAGCCCTTTCTAATGCTTCATCTTTGAAAACCTCTAAAAAAGCATTCAAGTCTTTTCTGTCTTCAATATTCTCAAGATAATCAGAAACAATGGAAACTACTGAAACGCCTTTGTCAATTGCTGTTTGAATATCTGCAAATGTCTTGTACATGGATGTAATATTTTTCCTAGTTGAGGAGTAAATGCGGTGATAAGCCACACTATGTTTAAAAAATCAGAAATTTATTATAATGCTGTAACAATAAATTTATTTTTTATCGCCACCATCATTTTGTTCTTCGCCTTTTGTAGCGTCTTTGAACTCTTTCATTCCTTTACCTAAACCTTTCATAAGCTCTGGAATTTTTTTACCTCCAAATAAAAGCAAAACAACCACTACAATAAGTACTATTTGCCAGGGACCTGTTATACCTAAAATCATTTTAATTCGAATTAAATTTCTACAAAGTTACACTTTTTTTTTCCGAACTTTCTAACCGAAATTCGAATGTTGTCTTTATTAACAAATTACATCTAATATAAAAAGTTATTATACGGATATCTTTCTTGAAAAATTCGCTTTACTTCTTCGTATAAAATGCTTTTTAACTCATCAAAATTTGTCTTTTGTTCGGCTGAAATAAAAACGCATTTCTCATGGTTTAATTTAGCCATCCATTGCCTTTTTAGCTCCTCCAAGGTGTAGTTTTGAAGCTTTTTTTCTTCTAAATCGCCTTCTTCTTGAGGAATGTAGGTGTAAGCATCCATTTTATTAAAAACCAAAATAGTAGGCTTATCCGTTTTACCATCAATTTCTGCAAGGGTTTCATTTACCACTTGATAATGCTCTTCAAAATTTGGATGAGAAATGTCTAAAACATGCACTAAAATGTCTGATTCTCTTACCTCGTCTAATGTTGATTTGAAAGACTCTACTAACTGGTGTGGTAATTTTCTAATAAAACCAACCGTATCAGAAAGCAGAAAAGGCAAATTTTCTATAACGACTTTTCGAACCGTAGTGTCTAAGGTTGCAAAAAGTTTGTTTTCGGCAAAAACCTCTGATTTACTAATTGCGTTCATTATGGTGCTTTTACCAACGTTGGTATAACCCACCAAAGCTACACGAACGAGCTGCCCTCTATTTCCTCTCTGAATTGCTTTTTGTTTATCAATATCCCTTAATTTCTTTTTTAATAGACTGATTTTTTCTTTGATGATTCTTCGGTCTGTCTCAATTTGCGTCTCTCCTGGCCCTCGCATTCCAATACCACCTTTTTGTCGTTCAAGGTGTGTCCACATTCGGGTAAGACGCGGTAGTAAATATTCGTATTGTGCTAATTCTACTTGAGTTTTAGCATGAGAAGTTCGAGCACGAGATGCAAAAATATCTAAGATTAAGTTGCTTCGGTCTAAAATTTTTATTTCAAGAATACGCTCAATATTTCGAAGTTGAGATGGAGACAGGTCATCGTCGAAAATTACTATATCCACTTCATTTTCATCAATGTATTTCTTCACCTCATCCATTTTTCCTGAGCCCAAAAATGTTTTAGGATTCGGCATTGGAAGTTTCTGCAAAAACCTTTTGTGCGTTACCGCCCCTGCTGTTTCTGCCAGAAAAGCTAATTCATCAAGGTACTCCTCAGCAATTTCCTCTGTAATATTTTGGCTAATCACACCTATTAAAACAGCTTTTTCTCCTTGTATTTCTTCTGTAATTTTACCTACTTCCATTATCTAATTTCGCTTTTTAATTGCGCAGGGTCTTTATGTGATGAATAACTGCTGTCACCTCTTCTTCTGAGAGCATTTTTTTATAGGCTGGCATTCCGCTTCCTGCACCATAAAGTATTTTCGTTCGCATCAAAGAATCTGGTAATTCACTTTGATTGAGCATGAGTTTGTTGGCTACCTTATTATTTCCTTTAGGCCCATGACAGGTTAGGCAATAATTTTTGTAAACCATTTCGCCACTAACTTCTCCTTTAATAGGGTCGTTGTTGCTAGGCGCCTCACAAGCCCAAAAAAGAAAAAACAACGTAAAAAACAAAAAATGACGAATCATACTAAAACCAACCTACTCCTAAATTGGGGTGTGTGAATGGCCAAGGAATTGCGATAAAGATTAAAATCAATCCAAGTACATAGTATCTTAAAATTAATTTGTGCTTCATTTCAGGCAATGGATTTTTCTCTGCTTTTTTCCTCCCTAGAGTAATAAGTAAGATACCTAAAATCATCAAACTAATATGTTCTACATCAAAAAAACGTAAGGAAGCGTCCGCCATCATTCCTTCAACAAATTGCACTTTATCAGAAGTGAAGTACAATACAAGACCAATTAAAAGCTGAATATGAAGGAAAATCATCGTAAATAAATTAATCATTTTGTCTTTTTTCTCATACTTACCAGACTTCAAGTTTGCTATTGCATTGAAAATAGCAACTAATAATAAGGCTAAAATAACGTATCGTAACCCAGAGTGTGCTCTTACTAAAACATCCATAGAATATAATTTTTAATCAAAACTAACAAAAAGAAGTAATTTTCAATAAAAGATTATTAAAAACATATGGTAAATTATTTCTCGAAATACAAATTAGACTGTTTTACACAAAATCGGTAAAAGCATTTTCTTTGCGATTATAGTAAAACATTCCACCTAAGCATAGCAAAGCAATTAAGAAGAAGTTTAATATCCACACATAAGAAAAAGCAACACCGTCAAAAAGCATCCAACGCCAAGCGTTAACAACATTCGCCATGGGATTAATTTCCATTAAGAAACGTAAATTCTGTGGTAAAAAGTCATTAGTAAAAAAGACAGGTGTTAACCAAATTCCAAACTGTATAATAAAAGGGAGTAAATGAAAAAGGTCTCTTTTCCGATAAGCAAAAGATGCTACCCAAAACACTAAAGTTAGCGCACAAAGTACGTTAAATACAATCACTAAAGGCAAAAAAACTATTTTCCAAGAAGGAGCTTGTCCATAATAAATCATTAATGGAATTAGTAACGCAAAGGCTAAAAGTAAATCCACTAGTGCAACAACCACTTTTGAAAATGGTAAAATACTTTTCGGAAAGTATATTTTTTTTATGATTTGCGAAGATTCTTGAATACTCATAGAACCGGCACTTACACTGTAACTAAATAAGTTCCAGCCTAACAAACCGCTCAGTACATATAGTGCAAATGGCAAGTCTCCCGATGTCCATTCTAAAACATATCCAAAGAAAAAAGTAAAAATAAACAGTCCTGTTAAAGGTTGAAGTACACTCCAACTTATACCAATTGCTGTTTGCGCATACTTTACTTTTAAGTCTCTTCTGGCAAAAACCCAAATTAATGCACGATAACGCCAAATTTTTTGGAAATACTCCGAAAAACTATCGGGTTGTGCTGTTATTACTTGTCTAGGCTCGCTATTTTCCATTGTAAAAGTCTCGTATTTTCAAACATACATAATTCACCTCTTCGTTTGTTAGCTCTGCATGAAGCGGAAGCCGCAAAAGACAATTAGAAACAAGTTCTGTGTTTTGCAAATCACCAATTTTCCTACCCTTTTTTAGTCCAAAGCTGGAAGAATGTAAAGGAATGTAATGAAAAAAAGATTCAATTTTGTGCAACTCTAAATAATCACTTAGTTCTTGTCGCTCTTTTAGTGAATTTGTTAAAATATAAAAAACATGAATGTTATTCTTAACCAAATGCGCTGGCATTAAACCAAAACTACCCTTTTGAGCAAGCGGCGAAAGTTGTTCATAATAACGCAATGAAATTTGTTTTCGACGCTCTAAAAGTGATTCTTCTTGTTGTAACTGCTCAAACAGTACTGCCGCATTTAGTTCATTCATTTGGTATTTAGAACCAACATCCACCCATTCGTAATACGGAGATTTGCCGAGTGTAAATTGTGTTCGGTTCGTTCCGATATGGTAAATGTTTTCCGCTCTGTTTTTATATTTCTCATTGTTTACTAGCAATAATCCACCTTGAATAGCAGAAATCTGTTTGGTAATATCGAAGCTGATTATTCCAAAATCTCCAATTGAACCGAGGGGCTGTGTCTCGAAAAAGCTTCCATAACCCATTGCTGCGTCTTCTATTAAAGCTAAACTGTGCTTTTCGCAAATTGCTTTCAATTGATGCATCTCACACGTATGACCACCATAATGAACCGCAATAACCGCTTTTGTTTTGGAGCTAATTGCTTTCTCAACTTCGGAAACAGAAATATTCCATGTTTCTTTTTCTATATCAACAAATACTGGTATAGCCCCTTTTGAAGCAAAAGCGTTTACCGAAGAAACGAAAGTGTAAGAAGGTAAAATAATTTCGTCTCCTTCTGAAATATCAAGTAAATCAGCAATCATTTCTAGTGCCCCTGTGCCCGAATGGGTCAAGAAAAGTGTGGGATATGGAAAGCGTTTTTGCAACAATTCAGTGCATTTATTCGAAAAGTGCTTTGAACGAAATAATGCGTAATCCTCAAACAGAACCTCCAAATTTTGAAGATATTGCTTAGATTTACGAACGTTATTAAAAAGTATTTTCTTCATTGACTAGTGTAGCACATATCATAAACCCTGTAAAGGTAAGTGAAAATTCGGATTTTTTTCGCTCTCAACAGATTACTTTTGAAAGTTTAAAACGAGCAAAAGAATTCTCAAGGTTTAAGGAAAATATCCGGCTTTATGCTGTCGGCTTTGCTGAAGATGAAGTTTTTATCCCAGCTGATTTTTCAGTTTTGAGCAATTTAACGAAGTCTTCAAAAGATAGATTTCCAAACCCTGACTTAAAAAAACTGCCATTTATTGATGAAATTTTAAGGAAAACACAAGAAGAAACTTTCGAAGACTTTATCCTTTATTCCAATATGGATATTTCTGTTATGCCGTATTTCTATGACTCAATATTAAACTACATTCACAAAGGGTATGATGCTGTGGTTATTAATCGCAGAAGACTTTCGAAGAATTATTTAGAAAGAAATGAAATCACTGAAATGTATGCTGACTTAGGTAAATCTCATCCAGGGTTTGATTGTTTCTTGTTTCACAGAGACCTTTTGGATAAATTAATTTTGGAAGATGTATTGGTTGGAGTTCCCTTTTTGGAAACAGCCTTGCTTCACAATTTATTTTCGTTAGCAGAAAATCCATTATTTATTCCTGATGCTCACTTAACATTCCATTTAGGAATGGATGTTTTAAACTTTCCAAGAAATGAACTTTATTATCACAACAGGAAAACTTTTTTTAAACAGATACAACCTAAACTAAAACCGCATTATTCTATTCAAAAATTTCCTTACGCTACCCTTCCTTTCCCTAAAAGGGTTTTAAAATGGGGTTTAAACCCAAGTCTTTTCATTAGAAATAGTTTTGAACTTGAGGGAAAGGGTGTTCTTCGAAAAACAAAGTCTTTATTGGACGAGCTGCGCTGGCGAATTCTTCAACGCTAGTTTTTCTTTGAGGTAATAGCTATTATTCGCAAATCTAAACAACTTATTTAAAGTATTCTTAACATTATGTTATTCCCAACAAACCTCCCTTTAACTATTTGTAAACATGTGTAATAATTGTTTTTATCTGTAATAATTACCATTTTTTTCTTAACACAAAAACACCTTAAACTTAACTCTTATGTAAAAAGTCCTTAATAATGAGGTAACATATCGCCGATAGATTTGCACCACAAAATGAAAGAAAATGAAAAAGAAAACTTTTATGTATGTTTTGTTGGCTGGAATGCTAGCAACAACAGCTGTTTCTTGTAGAAAAGAAGGATGTACAGATGAAACAGCATCAAATTATGATGAAAAAGCAAAAAAGGACGATGGTTCTTGTTTGTATGGTGTAGAAGGTTATGTAGAATTACTTGGTGACTTATCGACACAAACGTTGACAAAAGACAAGCAATACCTTATTAAAGGACAGGTGTTTGTAAGAAACGGTCAAACATTGACTATAGAACCAGGTACAGTGATTTTCGGTGACAAAGCAACAAAAGGAACACTTATTATCGACCGTGGAGGAAAGTTAATAGCTGATGGTACTTTGAATGAGCCAATCGTATTTACTTCTGTACTTCCAGCTGGTCAGAGAGATAAAGGAGACTGGGGAGGACTTATTTTATTAGGTCATGCTAGACAAAACCAACCAGATCCAGCAGTTGAAGGTATTACTCCAAATGTATATTTCGGTGGTGAAAATGACAATGATAATTCTGGGACTCTTCGTTATGTAAGAGTTGAATTCGCCGGAATTGAGTTGACACCAAATAACGAAACAAACTCTATCACTATGGGAGCTTGTGGAAATGGAACTGTAATGGAATATGCCATGGTTTCTTTCGGAGGAGATGATGGTTTCGAATGGTTCGGTGGAGCTAATGACGGAAAATACCTTATTTCTTATGGAATGTGGGACGATGATTTTGATGTGGATTATGGATACTCTGGTAAAAACCAATATGGTTTAGCTGTGCGTTATCCTAGTTTTGCTGATCAATCTGGTTCTAATATTTTTGAATGTGATAATGGTCCAAATGACGATGAAACACCATTATTAACAACAGGAACATTCTCAAACTTTACTGGAATCGGTCCAAGATTAGTAGATGGTCAATCTATTAGTGGTAACAACCAACACTCAATTGACTTAAGAAGAAGAACAGCGGTTACTATTGCAAACTCTGTTTTCATTGGAATGCCTAGAGGTGTAAGAATGAACCAAACTTCTGTATTGAATAATTACCTTGCTGGAACAGGAGTATTAACAAACAACATTCTTTGTCAGCCAGGAAACAAGTTTTTAGCAGGTGGAGATCACTCAGCTCAAGACGTTGAAGAATATTGGATGGCAAGAAACGAGTTGAAAGATGGAACTGATTTTGCCGCTATCATAGCGGAGTTAGGGTTGAACCAAAACATTTTCTTTGGAAACAATTTGAATACTAACTATTCAACGAACCCAACGTTTACAGTAACAAGCGGTGAGTTAACTTCGGGAGCTGATTTCTCTCACGCAAAATTAAGCGGTTTCGAACAAGTTAGTTTTAGAGGAGCCTTTGGTTCTACTGACTGGACTGCTGGATGGGTTGAATGGAATCCTATCATGAAAAATTATTAAGCATCACTGAATGTAAAAATAGTGCAGGTCTGATGAGTCTCTATTATCAGACCTGTTCTTAATTTCCATCCATAATGAAAATATTTGTTGCTTTAATTACTGTTCTCGCTAGCTTAACTTGCTTTTTTTCTTGCAGCGAAAACATCCAAACAAAAAAAGTGAATTACAATCAGCTTCAAGAGTTATCAGAAGATGAAAAATTCGCTTTTAAATCTCAAATCATTCGATTTGTAGGTAGAAAACCCGAAGACGCATCTCACGAAAATAAATTCCACCCCTACTTTGATGAACATTATCAAAAACAAGTTCAAGCACATGATTTAACACATTACTACGAAAGTAAAAATGGCAAAACGTATTTTGTGTTAACTCGCATTGCACCAAGTATTGAACTTAAACGCGTTGCAATTGGAGGATGGGTTACATGGACAGAAGAAAATGAGGTTAAAAACGTTTATCAAACGTTTAGAACATGGAAAAATACACCTGATACACTTCAAAAAAGAAGCGATGTGCTTTTTACTTTACTCATCGAAAACAAACCCTTAACTGACTATTTAACAGAGAACCGAGGAGACATGGAATACATAGAGTTCCCAAACTCAGAAGTATGGTTTGATAGTGTTCAAGGTGACTGGGTATCTAGTAGAGAAGATGTGTTAAAAGAGTTTATTGATGAAAAAATAGCTCGCACTGAAGAAAAGATAAAAATTTGGGAAGAAGAACAACAAAATTTAAAATAATGAAATTGTTATTTAGTTTATTTTTCACAACAGTTACTTTTTTCCTGTTTGCGCAAACAGGAACATTGCAAGGAACTATTGTTGATGAAATTACAAAAGATGAAATGGTTGGTGCAAAAGTGTTTATTAGTGATACTGACTTTCGCACCATGGCCGATATTTATGGAACTTTTAAACTAGAAAATATTCCTGCAGGTACATACGAGGTAGAAATAACTTACGCAGGTTACAAAACTCATCAAGAAACGGTTACAATTACAGGGGCTCAAACAACGACGCTCTCTGTTTCTATGAAGGAGGACGTAACCGACGTTGAAGGTGTAAATGTTGTAGCAACAAGAAAAACGAATACAGACAACGCAATTGTTCTTGAAATAAAAGAAGCAAAGGCGGTTGTTTCTGGAATTTCCAGTGAACAAATTTCCCGTTCAACAGACAAAACAGCGGCGGAAGCGATGCAACGAATTCCTGGAATTACCATCGTTGATAACCGATTTGCATTAATCCGAGGTGTAAATACACGATATAATCAAGTTATGATTAACAATGTGGTTGCACCAAGTACAGAAATAGATAGAAGAACATTTTCTTTTGACATGATCTCGAGTGGCGCACTTGATAGAATGATGGTGTATAAAACCGCATCACCAGAATATGCCGGAGATTTTGCAGGAGGGTTAATTAAGCTTTACACTAAAAACAGCGTTACTGACGAAGTCTTTAATGTAAAAGTAACAACTGCTTACAGAGACAATACAACTTTCGGTGATTACTACCAACCTGAAGGATCTCCAACCGATTTTTTAGGTTTTGACAATGGCTTTAGAAGACTTCCATCGTCTTTTCCTACAAGAAATCAACTTGTAACAGAAGGACCTACTTCAGAAATGCGTCGAGATGCTGCTCGTTCTCTGGAAAACAATTGGGAACCTATACAAGGAATTGCAACTCCTGATTTAGCTGTTGGCGTAGAATATGGAAAGTCTTTTAAAGTTGGTGATATTCAAGCTAGTACTTTTAATGCAATTAACTTTTCGCAATCGTTTAAAGTTTATGACCGTAAATTTTACCGTTACCAAATATGGACAAACTTTGATACGCCAATAGAAAAGTGGTTTGAATACACGGATAACGTTAACGAAAAAGATAATAAAGTTAACGTGATGTCCAACTGGAGCTTTCAATTGAATAGCAGATCGAAGATAACAATCTCTAACTTATTTAACCAGCTTGGTGAAAATCAAACAGTAATAAGAAACGGAGAGAATTTTTTCGTAAGACCAGGAGAAGATCAGCGCAATTACATGCTAGGTTATAAACACAGAACTATTTATACTGGACAAATTGAAGGAAACCATAAAATAGGAAGCAACGACAAAGACGAACTAAACTGGGTTGCCGGATATAGCTATTTGGCAGAATTAGAACCCGACCTTCGACGTTTTAGAACATATAAAGATCAAGATTCGACAGATTATTTAGTGATGTTCTCTCCTTCTTCTAATTTATTTGACAACTCACGCTATTATGGTGAACTTTCTGAATTTTCCGCAAGTCATGGTATGAATTACAAAAAACACTTTGAAAACAAGGCAAATGACGATAGAATCTTACGCGTTGGTTATTATACAGACTATCGTTCTAGAGGCTTTTCTTCACGCTATTTTTCAAATACTTACCCTGGCTTTTTTGACCCAATGGTATTTGATCAAATTCAGCGAATGGATATTGGAACTATTTTCTCACCTGAAAACTTTGACACTCAAGACGGGATGATTATTCAAGAAGGTACTCGACCTATTGATGCCTATACAGCAAGCAACTTTTTGAATGTTGTATATGCTGGTACGGATCTCACTTTTAATCGCTTTAACGTTTCTGGTGGTGTTCGTGCTGAATATAACATATTACAAATGAATAGTCAAGATGATTTTGGGCCTATCAACGTAAACACACCAATATTGTCCATTCTTCCTTCGCTTAACATGACATTTCAATTAACTGAAAAAAGCTTAATTAGAGGCGGTTATGGCAGAACAGTAAACAGACCAGAGTTTAGAGAATTAGCACCGTTTTTATTCTACGATTACCAATTGGAGTCTTCAAGAGTTGGAAACCCTGAGCTTCAAACGGCAACCATAGACAACATCGACTTTCGTTTTGAAACATACGGAAGGCCAGGTGAAACATTTAGCATAGGCGGTTTTTACAAACGTTTTACAAACCCTATTGAAGATCGTTTAATTTTAACAACAGAACAATCTTCGCTAACATTTATCAACGCAGATTTTGCATTTGCATATGGTACTGAAGTTGAATTTAAAAAATCCTTAAAAGACCTTACAAGTTCTTCCTTCATAAACAAGCTGTCTTTAAACTTGAATGCTTCTTTGATTTTTTCAGAAGTTGACCTCGGAGAAACAGCTACAGCACAAGATCAAGTGCGACAACTTCAAGGGCAGGCACCATACATTATAAACGCTGCACTTTATTACAACAACAATAAAGCTAAAGTAAATGCAAGCATTATTTACAATGTTTTCGGAAGGAATATTTTTGCTGTTGGAGATGTTTCGTTTCCTACTATTTATGAATTGGAAAGACATAGTGTAGATATTACATTTGGAAAACAATTTGAGAATGGATTTGGAATAAAAGCAGCAATCAGAAATGTATTGAATGCGCCGTATCGTTTTTACCAGGATTCCACAAGAGATGGAAGCATTGGCCCGGACGACCATCCAGTAATTACCTACCGAGTTGGAGCTGTATATTCTGTTACACTCAGCTATGACTTAACTAAATTCAATAAAAAATAAGTCTATTTGTCTTAGAATATTTAAAGGGGTTTCGACTTTTCGAAACCCCTTTTTTGATTTGATTGTCATACTTATACCCTCTCTAATATTAAGCAGAAAATTCAGTGTATTTTTTCATTTTAACAATAAATTTTAGATGGTAAACATAAGTGTTAACCAGATTAACCCTCATTATTAACGTTACTTCGGTGAACTAGCACATCGTGTTGAGCTCCTTGCAGTCGGTTCACCAATCTGACATTTTTATCGAATTAAAAAACTGGTATAAAGCATCTTAAAAGTAATTATGGTATTTTATATAATCCTCATTTTTGGGGGTGCTTTTTTATCAGGTTTTGATTTAATTTTGACCTATTTGTCGTTACACCCCCCTTGAAATATGCTAATATTCCTGTGAGGCTTGTGCCTAAAATAGCTTCCAAATTAAATTCATGAACCGAGCACTTCAGCAAGTACCCTTCGGCAAACTCCCTTCGGCTCGGTCACTCAGGGCGGCGCAGGGCTTCGAAGCACACCGCTTACAAGCTCAACGCGGTGTATCGAGCATAGTCGAAAGGAGTTTATCGAAGTGAAGTTAATAAACGGGTTAATACTGAGAGAAAAAACAGCAAAATTATTCTACCCTTTGATAAACATAAAGCGGCGGAGGATTAATACCACTTTGTTCACTTAACGTAAAGTAGCGATTTCCGTCAGGAGACCAAGCGAAAGATTCTCCTTGTGGTTCTAAA
>SKGS01000035.1 GCA_007117355.1 Lishizhenia sp.
CTTCGACGTTGCTCAGCACAAGTACTCCGCACCGCAGATGACCTTATCACTTCATGCTTCCGCTTTGCTCGCAATTCCGTGATGGTCACTGCTAACGCTGATAAAACTTTGGATGTAAGGGCTTTTTCCGAAAAGAAAACAATGCTTTCAACGTTTTCTTGCCATTATTAGCGAATTTCAGTTCACTACATCTTCAAAAAAATATAAAGGCGCGTCCTCAATCGAAAAACTTCTTTACAAGTATTTTATATTCTGACCGTTACATCATTTTTTTTCTTGCAACAGAAATATCATTTTAAATGCGTTTGCCCTGTCCAAATGAACTAATTCTATTATCCATTTCTAGTTTTTTACCTACCTTTACCATCCAATGGAATTAGCTAAAGTCATTAAATCCACAGGGAAATGGTACATCGTTGAACTAAACAACGGTGATAAAATTTCTGCTCGCATTCGGGGTAAGTTACGCCTCGACGGAATGCGCTCTACTAATCCGGTGGCTGTAGGCGATGAAGTATGGGTAAAAAAACAGGTTAACGAAGAGGCTTATACAATCGAAAAAATTGAACCGCGAAAAAATTATATCGTTCGCAAGTCTATCAATCTTTCAAAAAAAACACAAATTCTAGCCGCAAACATTGACAGGCTATACCTTATTGTTACTTTAGTAGCTCCTGAAACTCATTTAGCATTTATAGACCGGTTTTTAGTCGCTGCTGAATCGTTTAGAATCCCCATCACTCTGCTATTTAACAAAATAGATTTGTATTTAGATGAACATTTACCCATCGTCGATGATGTAATAAGCATTTATGAGGACATCGGTTATCCGTGCCATAAAATATCAGCTCTTGATGAAAAATCTATAACCTTCCTGCGAGAAGAAATAAATGGCAATCAAGTTATGATTGGTGGACATAGTGGCACTGGCAAAAGCACTTTAATTAATGCCCTGGACGAATCGTTGTCTATCAAAACTGGTCAAATAAGTCAAGCGCATTTGCAGGGTCAACATACTACCACATTTGCTGAAATGCATCAACTGCAAACAGGAGGTTATATAATTGACACGCCAGGTATTCGCGCATTTGGAGTTATCGAATTAGAAAAAGAATTTATCAGTCATTATTTTCCAGAAATGCGTGCATTAATCGGTGCTTGTAAATTTCACAATTGCCAGCATTTGAATGAGCCGAAATGCGCTGTTAAATCAGCTGTTGAAGATGGTACTATTGCTCCATCACGGTATGCAACTTACATCAGCTTAATGGAGGAAGACCAGGAAGAAAATTACAGAAAAGATATTTACGGATAATTCTTATGAGAGTAGTTATTCAACGTGTTTTAAACGCAAAAGTCACGATTAACGAAAAGACTTACGCCGAGATAAACCAAGGCCTTTTAGTTTTTCTTGGTATTGAAAACGCCGACACCAAAGAAGATGCGGATTGGTTGGTTAAAAAAATTTCTCAATTACGCATCTTTTCGGATGAGGACGGCAAAATGAACAGCTCTATTTCAGATATTAATGGAGCTATGCTCATTGTTTCTCAATTTACTCTCCATGCAAAAACTAAAAAAGGTAATCGTCCAAGTTTCATACAAGCAGCTGCACCTAAATATGCTATTCCTCTTTATGAATACTTCATTGATGAGACTAAAAAGAAAGGAATCTCAGTTTGTACAGGTGAATTTGGTGCAAATATGAAAATTCAACTCATAAACGACGGTCCTGTTACAATCACAATAGACACTAAAAACAAAGAATAAAATGACTATACAACAATACCAGAAAGAAGTTGATCAATGGATAAAAGAGATTGGCGTTCGTTATTTTAACGAGTTAACGAACACTGCAATTTTAATGGAAGAAGTTGGAGAGGTTGCCAGAATTATGGCACGTCGATACGGCGAACAAAGTGAAAAAGAATCGGATAAAAACAAAGACTTAGGAGATGAATTGGCGGATGTTCTATTTGTTGTTACGTGTCTTGCAAATCAAACTGGTGTTGATTTATCAGAAGCTATTGAAAGGAACTTTGCAAAAAAGACCAATCGAGATAGTCAACGACACAAAGAAAATGATAAATTGAAATAACGCTTATTCATTAATGTACTTAAAAGAAAAAGCGAGAAACTCCGAAGAGTATCTCGCTTTATATTTTTCGAAACTTCGATTAACCACCGAAGTCATCAAATCTAACATTCTCTGGTGGAACACCCCACTCGTCAACCATTTTCAAAACCGCTTGGTTCATTAATGGAGGACCACAGAAGTAAAACTCTAGGTCTTCTGGAGCTTCATGATGTTTTAACTGATGATCGATTACGGCTTGGTGAACAAAACCAAGGAAACCATCACCTTCTTCATCATTTATGTCTTTCTTTTCCTTCCAATTATCTTCCTCTAAAGGTTCAGAAAGTACCATATAGAATTTAAAATTAGGGAATTCTCTCTCTAATGCTCTAAAGTGCTCTATATAAAACAATTCTGCTTTTGAACGACCTCCGTACCAATAGGTAACTTTACGATTAGTTCTCATTGTTTTAAATAATTCATATAAATGAGAACGCATTGGAGCCATACCAGCACCACCACCGATATACACCATTTCAGCATCGCTTTCCTCATTGATAAAGAACTCACCATAAGGACCAGATATTATCGCAGTGTCACCTGGTTTCAAGTTGAAAATATAAGAAGACGCAACACCTGGATTAACCTTCATCCATGCATTATTCTTTCTATCCCATGGTGGAGTTGCAATACGCACATTCAACATAATTCTTCTACCTTCAGCAGGATAAGAAGCCATAGAGTAAGCTCTAACAGTATCCTCGGTATTTTTCATTACAAGAGGCCACAACCCGAACTTGTCCCATTCTTTCTTAAATTTATCTGGCTGCCCTGGATGATCTTCTGGATGAGCAGTGATATCCATAGTGTCAAATTTCACTTCACATGGCGGTACACGAATCTGGATATAACCACCAGCTTTGTAATCCATGTCTTCAGGAATTTCAACAATAAATTCTTTAATAAATGAAGCTACGTTGTAATTCGAAACTACTTTTGCTTCCCATTCTTTAATACCAAGAATTTCCTCGTGAATCTGAATTTCCATATTCTCTTTCACCTTTACCTGACATCCTAAACGGAAATTATCAGCAATCTCTTTACGAGAAAAATGAGGCTCTTCAGTTGGCAAGATATTTCCACCGCCAGAATGCACTTGACAGATACACTGCACACAAGTACCTCCACCACCACAAGCAGAAGGCAAGAAAATCCCTTTATCACCAAGTGTACTTAACAATGTACCACCTCCATCAACCTCTAGTTCTGTATCTCCGTTGATTGTAATTTTAATTTTTCCAGCTGGCGACAGTTTTGCTTTCACAAAAAGTAATACAGAAACCAGTGAAAGTACTACCAAAAGGAAAAATATAATCGTAACTATTACCGTTGTACCCATTACTTTATTCTTTTATAATATTAATATCTTCCGAAAGAGCTACTTCGGTTTTCTCTTTATCATCTTTTGATTTATCTCCTCCATAATCAATTCCCATGAAGCTCATAAACGCAATCCCCATTAATCCAGTAATGATGAATGTAATACCTAAACCTCTTAAAGGTGCAGGAACATCTGAGTAACGGATTTTTTCGCGAATAGCTGCAATTGCAACAATTGCTATCCACCATCCAACTCCTGAACCTAATCCAAAGGCTGTAGCATCAACAATCGTAGAATACTGACGGTCTTGCATGAATAACGCACCTCCTAAAATCGCACAGTTTACAGCAATCAACGGAAGGAAAATCCCTAGAGCACCATATAATGCAGGTGCGAATTTCTCCACTAACATTTCAACCAACTGCACCATAGATGCAATTACTGCAATAAACATGATAAAAGATAAGAAGCTTAAATCAATGGTATTTGCTCCATTAACTCCATAATCTGGATTTAACCAAACAAGCGCACCTTCTTTCAAGATGTAATTCTCAATCAAATAGTTGATTGGAACAGTCATTCCAAGAACGAAAATA
The DNA here is from genome assembly GCA_007117355.1 of Lishizhenia sp. Classification (GTDB taxonomy): domain Bacteria; phylum Bacteroidota; class Bacteroidia; order Flavobacteriales_D; family Crocinitomicaceae; genus CSBr16-161. The sequence goes on from SKGS01000035.1 coordinate 4,055, forward strand.
ACTGCAAATCCAAGTCCAACCCCAGTCTTTACCGTTTTCGAAACAGCAAGATAAGAACACATTCCAAGGAAATATGCAAAAATCATATTCTCCGAGAAAATTGCCTTAACAAATATATCTAATGTACTTTCCATAATTTCTTTGTTTTACGATTTTAGTGTTCCTCCACCAAACTTGGGTTTTTAGCACGTTGAATCCAAATAATAACACCTACAACAATCAAGGCCATTGGAGGTAATATCATCATATTGTTGTTCATGTATCCAAACTCATAGAATCCAGCTGGGAAAACATCAAATCCAAATAATTTTCCTGAACCAAAGATTTCTCTTACTATTGAAACTGCAACTAAAACCCATGCGTAACCGATAGCATTTCCAAAACCATCCAGCATAGAAGGCCAAGCTTTGTTACCCATAGCGAAAGCTTCAAATCGTCCCATGATAATACAGTTCGTAATAATCAATCCGACAAATACAGAAAGTTTTTCTGACACATCAGGAACAAACGCCTGTAAAGATTCATTTACGATAATTACCAAAGACGCAACAACCACAAGTTGTACGATAATACGAACTCGTGAAGGAATTAAATTTCGTAAAAGTGAAATGATAAGGTTACCAAAAACCATTACAAACACTACCGAAATAGACATCCAAAATGCTTGCTCTACTTGCACTGTAATCGCTAAAGCAGAACAAATACCCAAAACCTGAATAGTAATTGGGTTATTGTCTGATAATGGATCAGTTAATAACCTTTTATTCTTTTTTGAGAATAGTGGCTCCGATGGAGCTTTTGTTTTTTCAACGCTCTCACTCATGACTTTATGAATTAGATTTATTACTAAAATATGCCTGATAAACTCGTAAAGTACGATTCATCATTTCTTCTACTCCTTTAGAAGTGATTGTTCCTCCTGTAATTCCATCCACTTTTTGTGGATCAGATGAACCTGTTCCATCTTTAACTACTGTTACAGGGGTAAATCGTCCATCTATTGAAATTCTAGCATCTTTATATCTATCTTGGAAAAATGATTGATTGATCTCAGCACCTAAACCTGGAGTCTCTCCTTTATGGTCAAAACTAACACCAACGATAGTTTCCATATCTGAACCTAAAGCAACATATCCCCAAATTGGACCCCAAAGACCTTTTCCAACAACAGGAAGTACATACTTCTTTCCTGCTTCTGTTTCTGCCTCAAATATTGGAAAATGTCTGTCTTCTGGCTTAATTGTCTTGTCTCGAATTTGTTTTTGAACATCTACAAAAAAGGCATCTTCGCCTTCAAGTATATCACCAGAAGAAGAAATAACATAGCTACCAGTAATAAACTTCTCGTATTTATCAGAAGCATTTGATCTATCCGATTCTATCCCGATTGCACTCAGAATATCCATTTGCTTTTTAACTTTTCTATTCTCGTCCTGTAAAGGTTTTAACCCTAAAGATAAAGACGCTAGAACCGCTCCCACTACTACCACCATAATAATGGAAAACGTAAACGTATAAGCACTACTTTCTTTATTGATTCCCATAACTAAGCTGTTTTAAATCGTTTTTGTCTTCTTTTAATATTTGCTTGTACCACATAATGGTCAATCAGTGGCGCCATAACATTCATAAATAATATAGCTAGCATTACGCCTTCAGGGTAAGCAGGGTTTAATACACGTATTAAAATCGCAATACCACCACCAAAGAAACCATACCAAAGTTTTCCGTATGATGTTTGAGAAGCTGTAACAGGGTCAGTAGCCATAAAGACAGCTCCAAATGCAAAACCACCAATTATTAAATGGTAATAAGCTGGTAATTCCATGTAGGCATTAACTCCTATTGCATTCATTAATAAACCAAATACAAGACCTCCTGCAAAAAAGGAGAAGATTATTCTCCAAGATGCTACTCCTGTGAATAATAAAATTGCTCCACCTAACAAAGCCGCTAATGCAGATGTTTCTCCAATTGACCCAGGAACCATTCCAAGGAATGCATGTAATGGGTCGTAAGCTCCTTGAAAAGTTGCTAAAAGTTCGGCACTTCCCGCACCAGACAGATTTTGCCCAGCTACTACTGGAGAGTCCCCGACAAAAGAGGCTAAATCACCAAGTGCTGTAGCTCCTGAAGCTCCATCAGGTAGAACTCCGCCATTTGCAGTGATTACTCCATCCGTTCCTGACTTCCAAACTTTATCTCCTGACATTGCTGTAGGATATGCAAAGAATAAAAATGCTCTGGCAGTTAAGGCAACATTTAAAATGTTCATCCCTGTTCCACCAAAAACTTCTTTACCGATTACAACAGCAAAAATTGTTGCTACTGCTACCATCCAAAGAGGAACATCAGCTGGCATGGTTAATGGAATCAACATACCTGAAACAAGAAATCCTTCGTGCAGACCATGACCTTTTAGGAATCCGAAAACGAATTCAACAGCAAGACCAGCCGCATACGATACAATAACCATTGGAAGAACCTTCAAAAGTCCATAAAGAACTTTATCGCCAAATCCTGTTAAATAATCACCATAACCAGCATAAGCAGGGTCAACATAAGACAATAATTCGTAATGCCAATGTCCAGTATTATAAATACCAAAAAGTAAACATGGAATTAAAGCAATGATTACCATAAACATGGTACGCTTCAAATCCACACCATCGCGAATATGCGCCCCTTTCTTAGTTACATGTTTAGGCGTAAATAAGAAAGTAGATAAAGTCTCGTAAAGTGGATACATTTTCTCCCACTTACCCCCTTTTTCAAAATGAGGGTCGAGATTGTGAATAATTTTCTCTAGTGCTTTCAATTTTATAAATTTATTCCGTTAAACATTACATACATTCTTCCTTGATTACATCTAACCCTTGACGGATTTTTTCTTGAATCTCAACTTTAGATGTACAAACATACTCACACAAGGCAAAGTCTTCTGGCGCAACTTCATAAATTCCAAGCTGCTCCATACCGTCAATATCATTTGTCATTATTGCCTTTATTAATTGCATTGGAAGAATATCAAAAGGCAACACCTTTTCTAATTCTCCAGTTACAACAAATCCGCGCTCTTCGCCATTCAAATTTGTATCTAATTTGAACTTCTTATTTTTAACCAACCACGTTGGAAATAATCTGTGGCTTGAGTATTTATCAAAACCTGGTCCGAGCCACCCTTTCGTTAGGAAAAACTTATACTGATTTCCTTCAGGAATTACAGTAATTTGAGAATGATAAAAACCAAGGTAACCATCTGCACCAATATTATCACCTGTAAGTGCATTTCCACTAATGACACGAACGTTTTCAGATGCAAGATTAGGCTTTACCAAATGACCTATATTTGACCCTAATATTGTTTTATAATACTTGCGATTAGTTGCCTCTGAACCAGTGTAAGCAACAATTCGAGAAGGGTCAAATTTACCTTCTGCAAAAAACTTACCAATGGCTACAACATCTTGAGGCTTCACTGTGAAAACATATTGCCCTTTATCAATAGGATCAAAATGATGAATCTGAGTACCTACATTTCCAGCAGGATGCTTTCCTTCAATTTTATTTATTTGAACATTCTTCGCATTTTGGAAAGCTGCATCAGCAGGGACTTTACCATTCAACGTTAAATGTACTTTTCCTTCAGTTAACTTAGATAATGCATTTAATCCATGTTGAAAATACTGATCTTGTCCGTGAATAATAAAATCATAATCCGGTGCTAATGGTGCTGAATCAAAAGCTGAAATAAAGATAGCTTTAGGTTTCACATTAGGATCGGCTACTATATCTAAGGGACGCTGCACTACAAATGGCCATAAACCATTAGCCAACATTCTATCCTTAACCTCATCAGCAGATAAGCTAGATGGATCAACAGGGTCTGTTGTTACTGCTTCATCAACACCGCTGACCTTGATCAGCACTTGTAGAATTCGTCTTTTTTCGCCACGAACAATGTCGGCTATTTCACCACTAACTGGTGAAACAAATTTTACTGATTCGTTGTATTTATCATGAAATACAACTGAGCCAACTTTTACCTTGTCTCCTGGCTTTACTACCACTTTTGGAACAAGCCCGTGAAAATCCGTGGGCTTCAACGCAACCATGGATGGTAGCTCCAAATCAACTTTGACTTTATCTGCCTCTCCCAACAGATTGATGTCTAGCCCTTTCCTGAGTTTAACCGTCTTTGACATGCTATTATTAACGTTAATTTTAGTGGACAAAAATATAAATTTGTTTCAGTATGGAATAGCAACTTGTTGCTTTCCGATACAGAAACTTTAATTTATAATCATTCTAAATAATGTTAGTGCGAAATTCGTAATTAATTAAGAATTGAAACATGAAATATTCAACAAAGTTCTTTTTTTAACCATTTTTAATTGCTTGGTTGTAAAGTATGTAACAAATGTTGTTGGATTTTTCAAACTAAAGCGGTTTAGAAGGTCATCTATTTACCTAAAACTGCCTCATAAATCACTCTTTGAATTTCAGTTCTAATTCCCATCTTTATGAGCTTCCAGTTTTCAGCTGAAGGATGAACTCTGTTTGAAAGAAAAACATAATTGATTCCAAATTCTGGATCTGCCCATGTTAATGTCCCTGTAAAACCCGAATGTCCAAAACTGGAAAGCGAAACTAAGTTACAAGTCGGTCCTCCTTGTAAATTTCGGACTGGCTTATCAAATCCTGCGCCTCTTCTATTTGAAGGACAAAATTGACATTTAGTATATTCAGCAATAACTTCCTCCGACAAATAGCGGTCGCCACCATAAACCCCATTGTTTAACAACATTTGCATTAATGCAGCTAAGTCAGTAGCGGTAGAAAAAAGTCCAGCGTGTCCTCCTACTCCGTTTGTCATTGCTGCACCTTGATCATGCACATACCCATGAATCAGCTGATTTCTAAAATAGGTATCATTTTCTGTTGGAGCAATTCGTGATTTATCATAATGATGTAATGGATTATAGCGCATAGAGCTTAATCCCAAAGGTAAATAAAAATTTTTAAGTGCAAATTCATCGATAGTTTGCCCCGATTTACTTTGAACTATTCGTTTGACAAAATAGTACCCTATGTCTGAATATTTGTATTTAGCACCTGGTGTGATTGGTGTTGACAAGATTTTTGCATAAAGTTCTTCTTCGTAATTATCCTTCATGAATAAATTTTCAGCGACCCATAAACGCATACTATCATTGGGTACTTTAGCGTAAAAATTCGGGTTTGGTTTACCCTCTATCAGCGTTTTGTTATAAAAAGGGATCCAAGCTGTAAAACCGGCTTGATGAGCCATCATCTTTTTTAAATTCACATTTGCATAAGGTGTTCCTGAAACCAAATTTGGCAAATAATCACTTAGATTAGAATTAAGTGAAAACTTATCATCATCCTGTAATTTCATGAGAGAAATAGTGGAAGACGCAATCTTCGTTATCGAAGCTAAATCATAAACCGTTTCGTTGTTCACAGCATTAGTATTTTCATAAGTTTGAAAACCAAAAGATTTTTGATAGAAAACCTTACCATCCTTTGCTGCTACTATTTGACAGCCAGGATAAGCACCCAGAGAAATTCCTTTTTCAGCTAATTCATCTATTTCAGCTAATTTCTTTCTTGAAATTCCTAGTTCCTCAGGAACGGTATATTTCAACCTCGAGGCTTTTGGTGTTTCTATTCCTGTCCCAACTAGATATTCTGCGCTTAGTGACACTGGCAGCTTTCCTGAAGAAACATCAGCTCCAGCCAATAACTGAGCCACTCTATCTGCCGACCATGCGGTGTTTTCCATCGCAAATAAAATTGCGTCAAATTTCTTGGATAACACATCGTCTTTCCAAACATATGGGTTTCCATATAAAACAAGTGCTTTCGGCAAAGCTTCAGGTAAAGATGATATAACCTGTTCCCATTTTTCAGGATAATTAAAATTATTTTTTGGCAACATTGAAGATGCAAAAACAGAAAAAACGATTTGATCAAATTTTTCTGAAAGAGAATTAACTTTTTCAAGAAGCCCCTCTACATTATCACTAGATACAAATTTAGCATCTAAGTAATCATTCATTCTAGATTCAAATTCAGGTTTTGCCTGCCCTAATTGGAGAAACAAAGTTTTAACATCTCTTGACTTTATGGGTATCAAAGACTCATTTTTAACCACAGTTATAGCCTTTTCATAAATTTCCCATTTTGCAAATTCCAACTGATGAACATCAACTGCCTTTGAAGTTTGAGATTGATTAATGATGTAATCTTTTGCTTTTAATATTCTCAAACATTTTTCATTGATTTCTTCCTCGGAGATTTCGCCTTTTTTTACTTTTTCAACAATACCTGCTATAACATTTTCGATTTCCTCAGGGTAAAGTAAAATGTCATTTCCTGCTTCATAAGCTAGAACAGCAACTTCTGTTTTACCATACCTATCTGCTACAGCCTTCATATTAAGCGCATCACTAAAAATTAATCCAGTAAATTTCAAATGTTTGCGCACGATGTCTTGAATCACCTTTTTCGATAAACTAGATGGGGTACCTGTACTATCCAAATCAGGTACATTTAAATGTGCCATCATTAAACTTGATGCGCCGGCTAGTCTTCCCATTTTAAACGGCGTCCAGTCTTCTATGTCTAAATCCCGAAAAGTTTTTTCCAAAATTGGCAGGTCGAAATGAGAGTCAACAGCTACATCTCCATGACCTGGAAAATGTTTCATGCAAGAAAGAACTCCGTTTCTCTCCAAGCCTTTTATCATAGCTGAACTTTGTTGACCAACTAGCAACGGAGATTCACCAAAAGCACGAAAACCAATTACAGGATTATTTGGATTGGAGTTGATGTCTACTACAGGAGCAAAATTAATATGTACACCAAGGTTGTTTAATTCGAAAGCCATTTGTTGCGCAATGACCTCAGTTTGCTTCGGTAAATTAGCCGCTCCCATCGTAATTGCAAACGGAAAACGCTCAGCATCTGTCATACGCATTGCACTACCCCATTCAGCATCCATACCAATAAGTAAAGGAAACTTGCTTTTTGACTGAAAATGAGAAATCGAAGCCTTCGTTTCTTCCAAGCTTCCTTTAAAAACAATTAAGCCGCCAATTTTATAATTATTTATTAAAGAATCTATTTCCTGTTGATGTTTTACGCCTTTAGAAGGATAGGTTGCAACCACAATACTCTGGGCAATTTTTTCTTCTAAGCTCATTTTGCTTAATTGCTCCGCTGACCAAGCTGTTGTGCGTCTCAAAAACAAAGGCAATTCATTTTGACCAATCATTGATGAATGAGACTTTTCTTCGGTTGTTTTAAAGGAAAAAACTGTGCCTAACAGTAGCATAAAAACAATAAAATAAAGCCATGAAAAGCGCATAATTATGAAATTTACTTGTTTTTGGAGCAAAAATAACACCAATGTAAAATTACAATTTGGATAGGTTTAGCAAACTAAAGATTTTAAGAGTTCTCAACATTCTGTTTTTTAATTTTTGGAGCAGTTTGAAGTGAAATCACAAATCACTTCCCCAATTCTTTCCATTTACTAAAAACTAACTGAATATCTTTCCAGACAGTATAGTCTCTAGCGTATAATAAATTTAGTTTGTATTTGGTCTCCAATGGCATGTTTTGATTTTGAGAGATGTCACTTGGATGTAATATTCCGTCACGTATTTTAGGGAGCTTTGATGGCTTAATTTCTTCCTCAGGAATGTAACCTACAAAGGATTTTTGACCGATAAAAATAGCGACTAGATTTTTTATAAATACAGTTGGTTTTTCTACAAACCAACTAACCAGAGGAGAAAGAATCAAGAACAGTAAACTTGTTATTACATCAAAGGTTCGTTTATTTCGCTTCTGACCAGTTTCACTTATTTTATCTATTTCTAATAAATAAACATCTCCAGCAGTATCCACCGAATTACTTCCTATTAAGTATAAACTATTAGGTTGGGCAATTTTAAACTCCAAATCGTCTGAAGCTATTTGCGACATCCAATAAATAATTCGCTCGGCCGAACTGTCTTTAGCACAAAAAATAAGTTCATCTATTTTATAAATATGTACGATTTGATCCAATTGATCTATGGAGCCGATCGTTCCTTGTTCTTTCTCGCTAGAAGGAGAAACCCTAAAAACTCGCTCTACTTGGTTTGTGGAATTTTCCAGTATTTCCTCTACGCGTTCTGCTTCATTTTCTGAACCCACAATGCCAAAGGTTTTATTTTTTACCCCTTTGAGATTAAACTTACCTTTAAATAGGTAGTGAAGCACTACTCTACTGAATAAAAAATAGGAACTAACTAGCAGAAAGCCCAATAAAATATAAAGACGAGAAAACTGCAAATCTTTGGGAAGAAGTGCATAAATCATTAAAATGAAAGCTGTACCAATTCCACCACCCAAAATGTAAGAAAAAAGTTTAATCGGTCTGTCATAACCTCCTGAATAAAAAATACTGAGCATCCAAACCAATGTATAACTTGGGAGCGCATACCTCAAGACCTCAACAGGAAATTCTATCTGTTCCTTTTGCCACAACAACTTAGCGGCATACAACAGCAAAATAATTACAGAAAAATCAACAACTGGAAGAATTGCTTTTTTAATAAAACGGCTTGCTAATGCAAGACCAGCCCTAAAGTATATTGCTAGATTTATTAAAAAAGAAAACAACTTAGCATTCTTTTGCGAAAAGTGTTTTTCTGCAAAAATCACCATGGCCCGATAAAACACGAAAACATAGTTAATACTACTCTTTTTAGTACTCTCACCTTTGTAATGAATAATTTGAGTCTCGGGGAAATAGAAATTTTTATATCCCCCTTGAATTATGCGGTATGATAAATCTATATCTTCTCCATACATAAAGAAAGTTTCATCGAGTAATCCAACTTTGTTTAGGGCTTCTTTTCGCATTAACATAAATGCACCACTCAATATTTCACATTCGTTTGTTTCAAGCTCATCAAGATAACCCAAATGGTATTTCCCGAAACGCTTACTTTTTGGAAAAATTTGTGAAATACCAAAGATTTTATAAAAAGCCACAGCAGGAGTTGGAAGTCCTCTTTTGCTTTCAGGTAGAAAGTTTCCTTTTCCATCAATCATCCTGACTCCAAGACCGCCGGCATCAGGTGTTTTATCCATAAAAGCAAGACACTTTTGAAAGGTATCTTCTTCGACCACCGTATCAGGGTTTAGAAGTAAAATGTATTTACCTTTTGCCTGACGCATAGCTTGGTTATTCGCCTTTGAAAAACCAAGATTCTCTTTATTAGCAATTAAATTCGCCTGCGGAAATTTTTCTCGAACCATATCCACAGATCCATCTATGGAGTTGTTATCTACTACAAAGACTTCGCCTTCAATGTTTTTTAACGCTGTATAAACAGAATTTAAACACTGTTCAAGAAAATATTCTACATTGTAATTGACAATTACAATACTTATTTTACAGTTTTCTGTGATCAAAGTATGAATTTAACGTTGAGCAATACAAGATATTTCAACAGGAACATCAAGCGGAAGTTTACTAACTTGAACTGTTTCTCGTGCTGGAGGCATTTCAGAAAAATACGTTTCATACACCGCATTCACAGCTGCAAAGTCGTCCATGTTTTTTAAAAAAATAGAACATTTCACAACATCATCCATCGTAAAGCCCGCTGTTTCAACAAGAACCTTGATATTTGTCAAAACTTGATTAGTCGCCTCTTGAATTGTTCCACATCTTAACTCCCCTTCCATGGGACATAATGGTATTTGTCCACTAACATAAAGTATTTTCCCTTTTACAACTGCCTGACTATATGGGCCAATTGGAGCTGGTGCATTTGGAATTTGAATTATTTTCTTCATTTTACCTTTTACTTTGTACAAGTTTAATAATTTTGACTCAATAAAGTGGAAAGATTCTGCTTTCTTAATCATATGAAAGGAAAAATTCTCTTAGTGGATAACTTCGATTCGTTTACATTCAATATTTTTCATTATTTGAAAATGACTGATTTTGAAGTGGATGTGGTAAGAAACGATGACATCTTATTCTTGGACTTTCATAACTACGACGCTATTGTTCTTTCTCCTGGCCCAGGATTGCCAGAGGAAGCTAGAGACTTAATGACTTTTATTAAGCTAATACCTGATGTTATTCCCGTTTTAGGCGTTTGCTTAGGAATGCAAGCTTTGGCCGTTAATGATAATGGAGAATTATTCAACCTAAACACAGTACGACATGGCATTTCAAAATATTGCTGGCACAATAGCTCTTCGCTTTTATTTGACCAAATAAACGAAAAGTTTTCAATCGGCTTGTATCATAGTTGGGCAGTAAAAGAAGAAAGTATTTTACAAAATTGGATTCCGATAGCTCACGATGAAGAGAATATATTAATGGCTTTTGAACATAAGTCTCTCCCTAGATATGGTGTTCAGTTTCATCCAGAATCTATTTTAACACCCGAAGGTTTTGCTATTGTTGCTAACTTTGGAATGTTAGTGAGTCAAAGAAAATTACTAAAACAGCATTAGAAGTCATGAGTCCAGATATATATTCATTTTCCGATATTGCCGTAGGGTTTGTTTACTTTCTAATTATTCTTAGTATAGGATTCTTTATTCAAAACCGTAATAAAAACAATCCAGACTACACTTGGTTTATTCCGAATCTCATCTTTAAAATGATTTTCAGTTTATTTTTTGGTTTTACATTTGTTGAAATTTTAGGTTATGGTGGTGATACAGTGGCTTATTACGAATCGGTAAACAAACTGGTGAATTTATTATTCGAAAACCCTGTGGGATATTGGAGGGAAATGATATCAACCCCTTCTATGGAAACTTTAAGCACTAACTTTACCACAAAAACAGGCTACCCTCCAGGATGGATTTACAAAGAACCAGAGAGTTTTTATGTTGCTAAAATTTTATCTATTTTTAGTGTTTTTACATTTAAAAGTTTCATCGCTTTATCTCTTATAGCCTCTTTTATATTTGCACTTGCTTCTTTCCGTTTTTTTCAAATAGCTAAAAAGTATAATATTGCAAGTGATAGAATGGTAGCAATTGCAACGATGTTTATTCCAACTGTTTGCTTTTGGTGTTCGGGCGCAACTAAAGATATGCTTATTTTATCTTCCTTTTATTTTGCTCTATATCAGTTATTTGCATATTTTGATAAAGAAAGAAAATTTGGTGTTTCTAACTTGATATTACTATTTTTAATGGTTTATATTTTGACGCAGATAAGACCTTTTATGATTTACGCTATACTTCCGCCACTTTTATTAAGTTTTGGTTTAGGAAATATAAACCGCATGGAAAACAAACTTTTCGCAGGGTTATTAAAATCCACATTGTTTATCATTGGTCTTATTGGGGCATTCTTAATTTTATCAACGGAGCAAGGGCTGGAAGCTTTAGGAGGACAAGAATACTTTGAAGAGATGGCAATCATACAACAAGACTTTGCTAAAAATGAAACCTATGGAGGCCCGAGATATGATTTAGGGATTACAGATTTTACCCCTTTGGGTATGGTTTCTGCTGCTCCATCCGCCGTCTTAACTGCTATTTACAGACCTTTCCTCTGGGAGGCTCAAGGGGCACTACTCTTTGTTTCTGGAATAGAAAGTGTTGTTTTAATCTTACTTACATTAAGATTTCTATTTTTCAATGGTGGTATCGTTACCAATTTTAATAGAGTAGTTTCTAATGAATTCCTTCTTTTGGCGTTGACATTTGCTTTTTTCTTCAGCTTCTTTGTTGGCTTTACTTCCGTTTTGTTTAATGTACTTGTGCGATTTAAAGCCCCAATTCTTGGATTTATAGTACTCGTTCTCGTTTCCAAAAAATCATCACAGGAAAAGAATAAAGAAACTGTTGAATTACAAGAATGATTTGATAAAAAAGAATTGTTTAACTAAGAATAAAGTCAACCAAAATCACTTCAAACATTTGAAATAATCAAAAGGCTCTAAACAGTCTTTGCACGTGTAATGTGCTTTACAGGCTGTACTACCAAATTGTGATACCATTCTAGTGTTTTTTGAACCACAATTCGGACATGGAACAACAGTCGGTTCAGCAAATAAAACAGATTTATCCACCTCATCCTCAGGTGGAGCAATACCATATTCTCGCAATTTCTTTCGACCATTTTCAGACAACCAATCTGTTGTCCAAGCGGGAGATAAAGTCGTAATTACCTTAGTGCTTATCCCTTCCTGTTGCAAGCGTTCTATTATTCCTTCTTCGATTACTTGCATAGCAGGACAACCAGAATAGGTTGGTGTAATCGTAACAGTGCATGCGTTGTCGTTTTGTAATTCTACATTTCGCACAACACCTAAATCAACCACAGTCAATACAGGAACTTCTGGATCTTTTACATCTTCCAGAAATTCCCATATTGCTGATGTCGTGATTGAATTTGTCATTATTATATATTTACCATTCCATACCAGGATAGGTTCGTTGCATGTATTGTAATTCTGCTAGTAAATAGCCTAAATGCTCCGAGTGGCGACCTACTCTCCCACCGTTTAACTGCCACTTTAATTCTGGTAAAGAAAGCGTAGCTTCTGATAAAACAGCGTTTATATTCTGAAAATATTCTTCTTTAAATAAAGAAGTATCAACAGCAATACCCTTCGAAATTAATAATTCCTCAACCTCATCTTGATAAAACAACTCTTCTATGAATCGAGCTAAATCATTCACCGAATCTTGAACTCGTTGATGGGATTCTTCTGTGCCATCACCAAGACGTATCATCCACTCCGAGGAGTGTTTCAAATGATACTTTACTTCTTTTAATGATTTTTCTGCGATAGCGGCTAGCTGCTCGTCTTTTGAATTCATCAAACGCTCGTACAACAACTTTTGAAAATGATCAAAGAAAAACTGTCGTGTTATTGTTTTCCCAAAATCTCCATTGGGCTGTTCTACCAATAACACATTTTTATACTCCCGCTCCAAACGCAAGAAAGCTAAATCATCTTCTGTCCTGCCTTTTCCTTCAACTTTGGCAGCATACTGAAACAATTCTGTCGCTTGTCCGATTAAGTCCAAGGACAAATTCGTTAGCGCGATATCTTCTTCCAGAATAGGACCATGACCACACCACTCAGACAAACGATGACCTAAAATCAAGGTATCATCTGCCTTGCGCAATACAAATTCGAATAATGCTTCTTTTTCTGTCATAATTTACGGCATTTACATGTGTGATACTCCGTCTGGAACATCATAAAACGTTGGGTGACGGTAAGCCTTGCTGTTTGCTGGCTCAAATAACGGACCAGCCTCGCTTGGGTCTGATGCCGCAATATGCTTCGATTCAACCACCCATATACTTACACCCTCACTACGTCTAGTGTAAACATCACGTGCATTGTTAATTGCCATTTCTTCATCCGCAGCTCGCAAACTACCAGCATGTTTGTGGCTTAAACCTTGTTTGCTTCGTATAAAAACCTCCCAAAGAGGCCATTCTTTCTTACTCATGTGTGTTCGTTTAAAATATTCTTGTTACGTGTATTTAAGAAGCCTTGCGTTTTGCTCTTTTTTCAGCATAAGCATTTGCTGCTTCTCTCACCCACATTCCATCTTCTTTTGCTTTTCTTCTTGCCTCAACACGTTCCTTGTTGCAAGGTCCATTTCCAGAAACAACCTGCCAAAATTCATCCCAGTTGATGTCACCAAAATCGTAATGACCTGTTTCTTCATTCCATTTCAAATCTGGGTCTGGCACTGTCAAACCGATTAACTCGGCTTGGGGAACAGTTACATCCACAAATTGCTGACGCAACTCATCATTCGTATGTCTTTTGATTTTCCATTTCATAGATTGTGCTGTGTGCTTTGAATCGGCATCACTAGGACCAAACATCATTAGCGCCGGCCACCACCATCTATTCAATGATTCTTGTGCCATTTCTTTTTGTTCGGGAGTTCCTGTAGCTAATTTGGTTACAATCTCATATCCCTGACGTTGGTGAAACGATTCTTCTTTACAAACACGAACCATTGCTCTCGCATAAGGCCCGTATGAGCATCTGCACAAAGGAACTTGATTCATAATAGCAGCACCATCAACCAACCATCCAATCATTCCCATGTCCGCCCATGTCAAACTTGGGTAGTTGAAAATACTAGAATATTTTGCTTTCCCTGAATGTAAATCATCAATAGTTTCTTCACGGTCAGCTCCAAGTGTTTCTGCTGCACTGTATAAGTACAACCCATGACCTGCTTCATCTTGAATTTTAGCAAGCAACACAGCTTTTCGTCGAAGGTTTGGCGCTCTTGTCACCCAATTACCCTCTGGTAGTTGACCAACAATTTCAGAATGAGCGTGCTGTGAAATCTGACGAATCAACGTTTTTCTGTATTCATCTGGCATCCAGTCTTTTGGCTCGATTTTAATTTCGTTATCAATTTTTTCTTGAAACTTGCGTTCCAACTCGTCTATGTTTACCTCTTTCATATTTTACTCAATATATTAATCGCAAAATAGCTTAAAATTCTGTTCAAAAATAACAAAAATTCAACAATGAAGTTTTGTCATTTCGCATGATTTTCGTCATTATTTGATATTATGACTTTTAAAAACCGCAAAAAAAGATAGTTCTACAAACAAAATAGTTGAAGTTAACCAATAAATACTGACATTCATCAGTCCATTACAATTTAGTTTAGATTTTACAATTATAAAACGATGAAGTTACTAAATTTGTAGGCTTTCAATTTAGCAATTTATGAATCCAACATTTAATACCCTTCGTGTTAAAGAAGTAAGAAGAGAAACAGAAGAGTGTGTTTCTGTTTTATTTGATGTTACTCCTGAGTTACAAGAACAATACATTTACAAACCAGGACAGTACCTCACCATTAAAAGAGAAATTAATGGAGAACAATTAAGAAGATCTTATTCCATTTGCGCAGGATTAAATGATAATGAACTTAGAGTTGCTGTGAAAAAAGTTCCCGAAGGGAGGTTCTCTAGTTTTGTCAATGACACGCTAAAAGCGGGTGATACGTTAGAAGTTATGACTCCAATGGGGAAATTTACAACAGAAGTAGATGCAAGTACTGAAAAATCATTCGTGTTTTTTGCTGCTGGAAGTGGTATAACTCCTGTATTATCCCTAGTCAAAACAATATTGGAGACTGCGCCAAAAAGTGATGTCACCTTGTTTTATGGCAATAAAGGATTTGATTCTATCATTTTTAGGGAACAGCTTGAGGAGTTGAAAAACAAATACATGCTGCGCTTTCGACTTGTGCATATTTTTAGTATTGAAAACCTTGGAAACGAATTACAAAATGGGTTTATTCTTCATGAAAAAGTGGAGAAACTTCATGCTGCTTTTTTAAATGGTCAAACGGTTGACGAAGTGTTTATTTGCGGTCCAGAACCTATGATTTTTGCTGTCTCTGAAACATTTGAAAAACTCGGATATCCAAAAGAAAATATTCATTTCGAACTTTTTACTGCTCCAACTCAGCGAGAAAATGTAAAATTAGACATTCCTCAAAAGCAAGTTCAATTGAATGCAAATGTGAAAATCATCTTAGACGGTGAAGAAACATTGTTAGCCTTAGACACTAATGGAGAATCTATTTTAGAGGCAGGACACAAGGCAGGAGCTGATTTGCCTTTTGCGTGTAAAGGTGGCGTTTGTTGCACCTGTAAAGCAAAAATCGTGGAGGGCTCTGCATCAATGGATGTGAACTATGCCCTAGAAAAAGACGAAGTAGAAGCGGGCTACATTCTTACTTGCCAAGCTCATCCTACGAGCGAAAAACTTGTTGTTTCATTTGATGATTAGCGAATAAATCTTTAGTTCTTTGTGTTATTCCAATAAAGTCTTATCGACTAGATGTTTAGTCTAAATAACATTTTGATAACATTGAAATGATGTTATCTTAAAAACGATTAACTCACAAATCTGGAACTTTGCATAAAAAAAGCAATGTTCAGAATAATTATTTACTTTATCATTTTGCTATTAGGGTTTTCTTGTACCAAAGACAGAATAATACCTCAGGAACCAACAATCATAGACGGAGAATTGGCTGTTATTAATTTTTGGGATTTCAATACTACAAACCCTTCTGATATATTAATCCCTTCAGAAAGTGTAACAAAGGGTGAGTTGACTTATTTTGGTAATGAAATTCAATTAGAATACTGCGATGGAGGAAATCAGTCTTGTTGGGAAACCGTTAACGATGGAACTGATTTGAATGCACTAGAAACAACCGTATCTGGTCGCGCATTGAGGTTGCGAAATCCTGCCGATGAATTAATTATTTCTTCTTCAACAGCTGGTTTTTACGATATTGAAACGTCCTTTGCAGTAAAAAGAACTGGGAGCGGCGCTCAAACACTTCATTTATTCTACACAACAGATGGATCGAATTTTGGTTATGCTGGATTAGAAGAAAATGTGTTTACTGTTACAGAAGACTACCAACTTATCGAGCTTGACTTGACAAATATTGCTGCTGCAAATAACAACCCTCAATTCAAATTGAAAATTGTGTTTAAAGATGGAAACAATAATAATTCCGGAAACACTAGATTCGATAATTTGCTAATCACTGGGAAATCATTATAGTATGAAACAAATTTTAACTCCAGTTCTGTTTTTTACCTTATTTTTTATTGGCATTGCCGCAAGACCGAAAGTTCCTAAACTTAAACCTTCAGATTCATACCGAATAGAAGTTTCTGAGCCTTCCGACATTTGTACAAATCCAAAAAATGACAATTACTTCGTTGTAAGTGACAATGGATATTTATGTGAAATGTCACTAGATGGAAAAATAATCCGCAAAGCAGACTGGGAAGGCTATGATACCGAAGGGGTTTATGCAACGGGAGATTTGGTATATGTAGTAGAAGAAATGGTTCGGAAAATTAGAGTTTTTGATAATGAATCATTTAAACTGCTTAGAACTGTTACTTTGCCCTATTCCGGTGGAAGAAATAAAGGCTATGAATGTATCACTTATAATCCTGTAAAGGAAAAGTTTATAATTACAACAGAAAAGGATCCTATTTATCTTTTCGAATTAGACGAAAACTTAAATGTATATAATGAAATTCACATGGGGAAAATAGCTAGAGACATTTCTGGAGCTACCTTCCACAAAGGATTTTTATGGTTATTGAGTGATGAAGATAGACAAGTAATTAAACTTAATCCTAACAACTATGAAGTCCTAGAACGTTGGGAAGTTCCTATAATCAACCCCGAAGGAATAGCCTTCACTTCAACTAATGATTTAATTCTCGTATCTGACGATATGGAAAAGTTGTTCCTATTTACAAACCCATTTTAATAGGCTAAATGAAAAGAATTTTATTTTTGCTCGCTTTATTTTCTGTTACTAATTTTTCGCTTTTTGCACAATTAACACTAGGTAACGGAGAACATGTACTCGAATTTTCTGGTGGAGTATCAACGTACTACAACCAAAGAGTTTGGAAAGAAACGACAGACAACAAAAACAAAGATAGATTTAGACTTCGAGATGCTCAATTACAACTCGAAGGACGTTTTAAAAACACCTTGGAGTACGAACTACAAGTAGATTTTGTAGATTTAGCTTCTTTCGCTACAGGAGAAATTGACCCTGAGAACCCTGGTTTAATGGATGCTTATGTGATTTATAAAGGACTTGGTTTTGTAGATGTTCAAATGGGATACGGAAAACTTTACTACTCAAGAAGTTCTTTGGTTCCTTTTACATATTCTCCCTATTGGCAAAGAACACAGCTTGTTAGAGGAAATCTTTTCTCAAGAAGAGATGTAGGATTAACCTTAATGAAAGATTTTTGGCGTCAAAGAATTAATGCTTATGCAGGTGTTTATACAGGACTAGGAGAACTTAGTTTAAGAGGTGATAATGACGCCACTGGTCAACCCGAATATGTCGGAAGAGTTGATTTTGCTTATCCAACTCGATACAGGTACAGAGATATAGACGACAAAGTATCTCCAATACCAATGTTTCAAATAGGTGCAAATGGAAGGTATATGAATAAACCGCTTCCTGAAGGCAGAAGCTTCCCTGCATATTCAACAGGAGAATTTGGTTTGAAAATAATAAACGGTGAGCGTTACGCTTATGGAATGGATGCAGCGTTCCAATTTATGGGATTTTCTGCACAATTTGAAATACATCAATTACTCATTCGTCCACAATGGGAAGACGATGCATTGTTTCAAGGTTTTACCTTAGACCAAACAGATGGAATAGTTAGAGCAGGTGGATACATGACACAGTTGAACTATTTCCATAAAGCTTGGAAAACTATTTACTCTGTTCGTTTTGAAGAATTAGACCTTAATGATTTAGTACCAGGCAATTCTCAACGACTTTCTATTGCTTTAGCATATCAATTTAAAGGATTTGATTCTATGGTAAAGTTTCAGTATTTCTCAATTCTCTCAGAAGAAGTAATTGACCCACTTAGATGGACTGAACAGTTCCGTATAGGTTGGCAATATAATTTTAAATAATATAACCCTAAAAATCAATAATTTATGTACTCAATAAAAAGAATTAAAACCTCATCGCACGTACTTTTAGTGGTGTTAGTGTCACTACTTTTTGCGCGTTATTCTCACGCTCAAACAAGTTTCGTTGCATATTTAAATGAAATAGGAAGCACAGAATGTCCTGCTTCAAGCACAAACTTTGGAGATGATTCATACGAAAATTTACCTTCAGGAATAACATTTTCTGGACTTACAAGAAATGTAGTTGGATGTCAAAGCGCTTCTTCTCATTACAGGTCAACAAATTTTAATTCCTCCTCAAAAGCTAATGCTATCTCCGAAAACAGATATGTTTCTTGGAGGTTTACTGCTTCTGCTGCCGTTGAGTTCACACTAAGCAGTATTGCGCTTCGCCATGAGAGATCTGGCGCCGGTGGGGATAATGGTGCAATATATTACAGCATTAATGGGTCTGCTTTTGAACAAGTAGGAGCAGATTTTACCGTTAATACTTCAAACGGTAGAACTTTTCGTTCATTTGCTTCACCGGTTAGTATTCCAGCAGATGGTTACATAGAATTTAGGTTTTACGGATGGGCTACCTCAACAACAGGTGGAGGCAATGTTAGATTGAAGGGTGGTGCAAATTTTGATGTAGGAACAGGAATTTCAGGTACCTTTACACCTACGGCGAATCCTGCAGTAATTGTTTCAGAAAACTTCAATACCTTCTTTCAGCCTTTTGGTAGTTCTTCTTCTACAGCACAAAGCTTTGAAGTTAGTGGGTCAAATTTGACTAATAACATTGTAATAAATCCTCCTGCTTCTGGCAACTATGAAATCGCTCTAAATGAGGCAGGTCCATATCAAACCACAGCAATAAATTTAACTCCTTCAAGTGGAACAGTAGCTAACACGAATGTTTTTGTTCGACTTGCAACAGGCTTACCAGCAGGCACATATGACGAGCAAATCAACATTACTTCTGATGCTGCAACTTCTCCAGATATCATTTCGTTGGAAGGTGAAATTATAAGCGAAACACTTCCATACTTTGAGGATTTTGGTTCAGTTGCAGGGGAGTTTCCTTTAGGATGGACAACATCAGGACCAGGTGCTGCAAACTGGACGATTGGCACATCTACCTCATCAAACCTACCTTCAGCTAGTGGAGGAGCAAACCTTCAAGACAACGGAAATATCGTAGCTCAAGAGGCAATTATTACTCTCGATAGAGCTATAAATACCATCGGAGCCTCAAGTGTTTCTGTTTCATTTATAGCACGCAAAACAAGTGCTTATTCTGGAAATGTCGAATTGGATTTTAGTACAGATGGAGACACTTGGAATAATGTGCCTTTTGCAGATGTATCAGCAAGTGCAAGTTGGGAATCGCTATCCTTTCAATTGCCAGCTGCTGCTGCGAATGTAACCAACCTTCGTTTGAGATTGAGAACAACTAGAACTAATACAAGTGGAAATTACAGAATTGATGATTTCACCGTTTTTGCACCGACAGTTTACACTTATACAAGTGGCCCTCTTCACGCTTTATCGAGTTGGGAGGATAATTCTAGTTCAAACCCATCAAGCTTCTCTGACGATGAACAAATATTTGAAATCACAGGAAATATCAATGTTTCAACATCTGCTCCATTTTCCATTTCTGGAAATAACTCACTTTTAATTTTAGGTGATGGTACGCATAACACAACATTAACCGTTTCACCTTCCAGCCCTTATGAAGGAGAAATTACCCTTTTAGAAAATGCTACTTTATCTTTACAAGACGGTAATATCCCTGATTTCGTTGGAATTGATGAAAATAGTACTATTCGTTTTGAAATGAACGAAGCAGCCACAATCCCTTCTGTTGCATTTGGGAACCTTTATGTTTCAGGTTCAGGTACTA
>SKGS01000279.1 GCA_007117355.1 Lishizhenia sp.
AAGTTGGTTGGGTTATATCTAAAGAAGGATCATCTGGTAAACTTGGTACGGCGTTAATTGTACCAGTACTGCTTGATGTACAAGTTGGGTCACTAGATGTGTTTCTTACTAAAACTTCATAACCATCTGGTGCTAATCCTGAAAATTCTGTTTGTGTACTCCATCCTTGACCATTAAAATTATATTCAATACCTGCACCTGTTGGCCCTGTGATTTCAATTGTTCCAGAGGGAATAGCACAAGTCGGCTGAGTGATATCGAAAGATGGAGATGTTGGTGCAGAGGCAGGGGCGGTAATCGTAAATGTTTCGCTCGAAGTACAGTCATTGTTATCAGTAGATCTTACGACTATTGTATAATCATCCTGAGCTAAATCAGGATATTCTGTTTGTGTTGACCAACCTGCACCATTAAAATTATACTCGAGGTCTGCACCTGTAGGAGATGTGATTACTATAGTACCTGTTGGAGTGGCACAAGTCGGTTGAGTTATGGAAGCAGAAGGGTCATCAGGTAAATCTGTAACTGTTACTTCAACAATATTAGAAAACTCTTCTGAACAAGGTCCACTTTTTACTTCCACTCGGAAAAAAGTTGTTTCTGACAATGATGTCGCAGAATATGTTGGATTTGTATTTGTAATATCTGTCCAGTCTATTTGATCTGTTGAAGATTGCCACTTAACTATGTCTCCTTCAAAATCAATAAGCTCGAGCGTTGGAGGGGTATCATTATCACAAATTGACTCCTCACCAGTGAGTTCTCCGGCATCCGTTTGTGGAAAAACTGTGACTTGACGAGAGGCACAAGTACTTGTTCCACAACCACCTTTTACAGCAGCAAAATAAGTTGTAGTTTCTGTTGGCTCGACGGTAATTGTTTCTCCAGTGTCAAAAATTGGAACATCGGCAAGTGTAATAAAATCTAATTCCATTTGAACAGCATCTTGCGTAGCATAATCTAAGCGCCAACCAGTAATATTTCCGTTCCAATTTGGGTTTACCGACATATCTACATTTAAGATATGCCAGTCTCCATCACTTATTAAATCTTCACGAACAACTTTATCTTCATCTA
Source organism: Lishizhenia sp. (assembly GCA_007117355.1). Classification (GTDB taxonomy): domain Bacteria; phylum Bacteroidota; class Bacteroidia; order Flavobacteriales_D; family Crocinitomicaceae; genus CSBr16-161. The sequence continues at coordinate 1,078 of SKGS01000279.1, forward strand.
AATCTGTTCCATCAGCTTTAGAAAAATACATTTCTACTTGTCCAGCCGTTCCTGAAACCACTCTATATCTAAATTGAAGGTAACTGAAGTCATCAGCAGAAAAGTTACCAACACTAGTCATGTCAATACCTGGATCTCCACCATCAGAATTAATAAGCAGTTTTCCGTCCGTTACACCAACTACAGTAGATTGAAGAACGCCGTAGTTCATTTCAATCCATTCTTCTGTAAACGCCTCATTAACACATTGATTTTGGTACCATGCAATAATATCATCTGATTCCAATGGTTCATCTAACACTGCTGTTAGGACTGTTGAAGATCCTATACAAATTTCATTAGTTCCAGTTATTGAAGAAGGTTCAACGGCATTACAACAAGAATTTTGTTTTAAGTGAATCACAACTCTACCATCACCACCTCGTCCACCAGTTCGAGAACCGCAATCACCGCAATTACGCGCTCCACCGCCACCTCCTCCAGGAGTTTGACCATTAAATCCGTTGCCATTAGTAGTTCTAGGCTCCGCACCATTTCCTCCACCAATAATTCCTCCTTCACCAGCAGTTGTTGAGGATCCTGCCCCACCATTTTCAAGACTACCAGCAGCACCTCCTCCACCGCTTCCGTTGCCTTGATTATGAGGACCTCCATTTCCTCCATCAAACAATTTATTAACTCCTGCCGAACCGCCACTTCCTGACTTCGAACCAGTAGCTCCGTTTCCCCTACTATATCTTCCTCCTTGACCACCTGCTGCTGAAACAAGTCGAATAGCATCTCTATCCACATATGACTCTCCACCGTCAAAACCATCTTGATCGCTTGAACCACCATTAGCGCCAGAAGCGGCAAATAGCGTTAATTCTTCACCGGGAACTACATCAATGATTGTACTTGCGTGGGCTCCACCTCCACCGCCGCCTGCTCGAACAGCAGAACCGAAAAAGCCAGAACGGACGCCGCCACCACCACCGCCAGCACCCCATACCTCTATCTCTATTTCACAAACATTAGGAGGGACTATATATGAAATTGGACCACCAGTATTATCGTATATCAATGGGCATAGATCCAAATCAAAAACGACTTCATTTGATACCGAGACCTCACCGCTTGATATACAAGTTGTTAAAAGTCTGTAATAAGTAACTCCTCCAGGTGCTACAATACTTAATGAATTATTGTTCTCTCCAGCTATATCCGTCCAATCAGAATTATTTGGAGAAGATTGCCACTGAAAACTGATTCCACTAGCAATCTCAAAACCAGTTGTAAATATCTCAACCAAGTTGTCCTCGCAAGCTGAGACAATATCCATTTGAGCAGTTGGTGTGTTTGGTGTTCCCGTGCATTCAGGAATAAAAGTAACTGTTACACTGAACGAACCAGCTAACAAAACTTGCAAACAACTTGAGGTTGCAGCACATGGTGCGGTTGTGCAAAAAACCTGATAATGATAAAGTGTAAATAGCTGGTCTCCTGATACTTCCCCTGATAAAATATCAGTTGAACTTCTAGAGTAACTCATATCTCCAGTGTTATTACCTGCTCCTGCTGACCATCCTGGTTCAATCCCACTTGGTCCCTCAAGTCTAGATCGCTGGTCTGCTCTCCAACCTTGACCACCAGCATTTATAGTGTAGGAAAATTCCGTATTTATTACTTGTGAATTATTTGGTAAATTAACTATCGTCGAGGTGGAACAAGCATTTGCATCAGTTGTACCACCAAATAAGTTGATATCTGTTGACGGTGGAATATTACTTGCTGTTGGATCAATTACTACAGGATAAACTCTGGATTCATCCTTTAACCATGAAACAGGAAGAATAATTTTTACCTTATATGAACCAGACTTTTTTTCTATTTGATAATCCGCAATAAAACGGGACTCATTGTCATCCAACCGTTCGTTATCTTTAAAAGAGTCATAAATTAATGGAATAGAAAGACCACCTACAGGCATTCCGTTTCTGTCGTAGATTTCTAAATTACCTTTCCAACCTAGATTAGACTTTTGACCAGAATATTCTCTTATTTCGAATCCGTCAGGTAAAGTAAATTCATCAGTTAACACCAAATATTCTGCATATTCTGGTATTTCAGGAGTTTTCTCCAAAATATAATCCGTTTTTACTCCTTTATGGTTTATGCTTTGTAGTTTATCAAATCCTTCAAAAAAGTCAAAGACACGAAATTCATTATTATTTCTAACAAATCCCTTTTCTTTATTTGGAGTTAATTGTTTCAACGTTTCTCCTGTTGAGGAAATATATGAAATTTCAGAATTCCCTCCCCAACTCATATTTTCATTTTCTGTAAGATAAACTGTATTTTTTCCTTCTCGCACATCAATTGCGATTGGCTTATTTGTTCCGTTAATTAAAAACTTATCACCTGATTGACTAATTTCATCTGAAAAAGTTCTCCAAAGTCCATTATCATCTTTGTAATGTAGAGGCGACATCGACTGAGTTTTAGAGATTGTGCCATCAGGATTTTTGAAAACCTTTACATTCTCTTCTCGTTGCTCAATAATTTCTTCTCCTCCAAGAGAACTTTTATATAGCCCTGATTCTGGGTGCTTATTTTGAAGATCATTCGAAGGATTTTTTCTTGGATCGTCTTTCCCGTTACTTAAAGCGTCAAGTTTATGCTTATTCACAACTCTAGAAGTTTGTGTCAACTGACTGTTAAGTTGTGTATTTACTTTTTTGTATATTGACACCACCCCTAGCTCCTTAAAATTCAATGTGTAATATATTTGTGAGAAGCTACCTAGAACGAAAAAAACGACCAAAAAAGTCATCAATTTCAAAGATTTTCTGTAGTTTATGTTCATATTTTTATTTTTTGACTAAAAATCTCTTTTTATCTTAACAATTTTATTTACAAATAACTAAAATGAAACAAATCTTTGAACCTCATAGAGACCTGCAAATAGTTGCAATTCTTTGATTCCAAGTAAAAAAGGGAAAAGTGATGTATCAGAATTGAATCGTTTCATTTGTAGTAAGTGTTTCAATAATTTCAAACATTAAGTTTTCATTAAAGCTATATTTTTGAGTAGTTAACAATACGAATTTAAAGTTTTTTTTCAGAAATTAAATAAAAACATGCGAAAAACTGAAAGTAAAATTATTTTTACAATACAAATCTGTTAAAAGCTTTTTTAAGTGCACGACAAACGTTATATTCTAATCCACAAGCCATACGGCATGTTATCTCAGTTTTCTGGAGAGGAAACTGATTTGTTAATTGGGCAATTAGCAAAATTTCCAAAAGATGTTTATCCAGTTGGTCGTTTGGACAAAGATAGTGAGGGGCTGCTTTTACTCACAAATGACAATGCTTTAAAAACTTATATCTTAGAACCAAAAAATAAAATCTCGAAAACATATTTTGTTCAAGTAGATGGGGATATTACAGATAAGGCTATTGCACAGCTTTCGGCTGGTTTAATTAACATTAATCACAAAGGTAAACTAATAAAAGTAGGAAAAGCAAAAGTTATGAAAATCAAAGATCCAGACTTTGAGGAACGCTCTAATCCTGTTCGATTTCGAAAAAACATCCCTACAAGTTGGATATCAATCACTATTACGGAGGGTAAAAATCGTCAAGTTAGAAAAATGACCGCCGCTGCTGGCTTTCCAACATTAAGACTAGTAAGGGTTGCGATAACAGGACTTACGCTCGAAGATTTAAACGATGGTTTAGTTCAAGAAATGAGTAAAAAAGAAATTTACTCGAAGATTGGATTCTTTGAATCAAAATAGTGAAATGCTATTTTCTATTGAATTAGAACATAAAAAAAGAGGTGCCTTGTAGGACAACCTCTTAGAATAGTTATTCGGAAAATCCTTGTAACAAAGGTTCGAAAATCTAATATAAAAACTATAGAATTTCTTTCTCCGTTTGTTTCAAAATAACTCTAACCTCCTCTAGCGTTGGTGCTTCAGCATAAACACGCAATACTGGTTCAGTTCCCGAAGGTCGAATCATAACCCATCTTCCTTCTGGAAAGAAAAATTTAAATCCATCAATGGTTTCAACACGTTGAACTTTGTAATCTCCGAATTGCTTGTAGGTATTGGAATTACACTTCTCAATAATCTCTTGTTTCTTAGTTTCAGAAATATGTAAATCGCTTCGTTCAAATTTGAATTCTCCAACAATTTCATACACTTCATTTACTAACTCTTGCAATGTTTTTCCTGATTTAGCCATGAATTCCCAGATAATTAAACCCATCCAGATTCCATCACGCTCAGGAATATGTCCTTTTGTAGCTATTCCACCAGATTCTTCTCCACCTAATAAAACATCTTCTGTTACCATTTTTCCTGCAACATACTTGAAGCCAATTTTTACCGTTTCATGATCTAATCCATAATGCTCGCACATTTCGGCAATTTTAGGAGTACAACTGAATGCTGTAACAACTTTTCCAGTCATATTTTTATACTTGACTAAATAGTGAATCAGCAACAAAATGATGTGGTGCGAATCCACAAATTCACCATCGCTGTTGTATAAACCGATTCTATCAGCATCTCCATCAGTGGCTAAAGCGCAATCGATGTTCTTGGAGGTTTTTATTAGATTTTCAAGTTCTTGAAGATTTTTTGCTATTGGTTCAGGTGCTACTCCCATGAACGAAGGATTATACGTAGCGTGTAAAAATGTCATATCAGGAAAAATCTCTTTCAATACATTTTGACCAGCACCGTACATTGCATCATAGGCCAAGTTCAATCCAGAGTTTTTAATTGCCTCAATGTCAAAATTATCTTTTACATGATTAATATATTCTTTTTCTAAATCAACGATTTTCAAAGTCTCGTTAGCTAGCGCATCCTTGAGGTTTACTGCTTTATAATCATCGGATTCTTCGACTTTAATTATGTCTTGAATTTCTTGAACTAATTCTGGAGCCAAAGGACCGCCATAACTAGCTTTTAATTTGTAACCATTATATGCTGGCGGATTATGAGAAGCTGTAATTACGACTCCTAAATCTGCTTTATAAACTGCGGCACCTAGCGAAACCATAGGCGTAGAAACAAAACTGTTTGCCTGAATAACTTTTACACCATTGTGTAAAAATACACGAACAGCTGTCTCGGTGAAAAGATCGCCATTAAATCGACAATCATGACCTATAATTATTGTTGAATTATTGCTTTTTTCTTTCAACCATTCGCAAACTGCCTGACTAACTCTTGCTACATTTTTTACAGTATATTGGTCGCCAATTATTGCTCTCCAGCCATCTGTTCCAAATTTAATTTTTTCCATTTTGATGATTTATTTGTGTTTTAAATTGATTTCTCGTTATGTTTTTCCCATATTGTAGTCAACTCGACCATGGTCTTAACCGCTTTTTCCATGTCTTGAACACTCACATATTCATGTTTTGAATGTATTGCCATTTCTCCAGTAAATATATTTGGACATGGTAATCCCATAAATGATAAACGAGAACCATCTGTTCCTCCTCGAATTATTACTGGTCTCGGTGTAATACCAACATTTTTCATTGCTTGAATCGCATAATCTGTCACAAAAGGAACTTTTTTAAGAATCTCTTTCATATTTCGGTATTGTTCTTTTACCTCAAATTCCATACTAGAACCCGAAAATTTATCAACGCTTGCTTGCGCTAGACTTTTCAATTGCTCTTCATATTCAGCTAGCTTTTTTGTGTCATGGTCACGAATGATAAAATCGACAACCACTTTTTCTTGAATTCCATTTATTGCAACAGGATGAACAAACCCTTCTCTGTGCTCTGTTGTTTCTGGAGACCAGCTATCCTTAGGCAAGCTATCAATAAAATGACTTGCCACCTTTATTGCATTTACTAACTTATTTTTAGCATAACCTGGATGTGCACTAACTCCATGAAATGTAACTTTTACACCATCAGCAGAAAAGCTTTCGTCTTCGATAGAGCCTTCAACACCACCATCTAACGTGTAGCCAAAATCTGCATTTAATTTGTTCATATCTAGGTAATCTACTCCCCTGCCCACTTCTTCGTCTGGAGTAAATAATATACGAATTTTACCATGTTTGATTTCTGGATTTTCTTGTAAAAATTGCACATAATCCATTATGCAAGCAATGCCGGCTTTATCATCAGCACCAAGTAAAGTTGTACCGCTAGCAGTAATAATATCATCGCCAATTTTTTCCAATAAATAGGGATGTCTTTCTGTTGTAATAATTTGAGTAGAATCATGCGGAAGAACTATTGGGTCTCCAGAATAATTTTTATGTAAAATTGGAACAACATTTGCGCCGCTGCAATCAGGAGCTGTATCCATGTGCGCACAAAAACAAATAGTTGGAATGTTTTCTATTTCACTATTGTATGGAACTGTTCCAAAAACATATCCAAACTCATCCATTTCAGCATCTTCTATATCTAGTGATTTCAGCTCTTTAACTAATAGTTCTCCTAAATCTTTTTGTTTTTCCGTTGATGGAAAAGAGGTTGAATTTGGGTCTGCTTGTGTATCAATTTGAACATAGCGCATTAATCGCTCAGCTACTGTATGTTTGTATGGCATAGTCTAATCTTTTTAAAAGCAACGAATTTAATAACTTCTTGACGAAATAGGGTTATTTCGGAAATAATTTTTG
>SKGS01000021.1 GCA_007117355.1 Lishizhenia sp.
CTGCGTCACATTAAAAGTCGATGAAATCGACTAAATCTCTAAGGGGGTAAAGATGCGGATTCTCATTAAAAGATTTGTTCTGGGCTAAAGACCTGATTGAACGTTCGGCCTAGTTATACTTAAAATCACGGTGTTTTTTAAATTGATTTTCATATATTCGTTTTAGCAAAGAAATTAAATCTTGAATAAAAAGTTACTTGTCATACTATCAATATTGCTATTAAGTTTTTTCAACTTGAGTCAAGATTTAGTTCAAATAAAAGAATTTGGAGATAATCCTGGTAAATTGAATTGCTTTGTTTTTGTTCCTGATAATCTTACTGAACCAGCTCCTGTTGTTATTGCTCTGCATGGTTGTTCACAAAATGCTCGAATGATGGCTTATCAAAGTGGATGGACCGAATTAGCAAAAAAGCACAGGTTTATCGTAATCTATCCAGAACAAGGGTATATGAATAACGGCTACAAATGTTTTAATTGGTTTCTTTCTAGACATATTGATAGCTTGAAAGGGGAATCGTATTCTATATTTGAAATGCTCAATTATGTTAAAACGAATTATTTAGTTGATGAAGAGAACGTATATGCTTACGGACTATCGGCTGGCGCAATGATGTCTGTTTCATTAGCAGTAAACTACCCAGAGAGTTTTAAAGCGGTTGCATCGCTTGCAGGTGGACCATTTAAAGCTGTAAAGAACCCTTTGGTTGCACTGAAAGTTATGAAAAGACCTCGTGAAAAAACGAGTGAAGAATTAGGACAATTATTACCAAAACCAAATCATCGACTACCTAAACTTATAGTTGGTCATGGTAATAAAGATAATGTGGTAAACATTGCTAATTCGAAGAATTTAATTCGCCAATGGTGCTACAATTTTAATCTTGATGAAGATGACTATAAAACACAAGACCAATTTGGAAATTATGTAAATGTTTTGCGTCATTCGTATGGAGAAACAGAGGATGAAATTGTGTTTTTTGAATTCCTAGGGCTTGGACATACATTACCCGTTCACCCGGGAGATGAAATCAATCAAGGAGGAAAAACAGGAGCTTACGCCACAGATTTTGGGTTTTTTTCTACGCTCTATATTGCCAAAGAATTTGGCTTGGTTAAATAGCTACGTAATCTTTTACGAATTAACCAAAACACTCATCTAAAGCCTCGTAGAATGATTCAACAGCATGCTTAATTATTTCATCTGTATGCGCTAAAGAAATAAATCCTACTTCGTAACCACTTGGCCCGAGATAGACTCCTTTTTCAAGTAGCGCCTTATGCAAATTTTTAAACGGTGTCATGTCACTGTTAATTTGGTCTGCTCTTCGAATTCGTTCTTTTTTAGAAAATGCTAACCAAAAAATTGAACCAATGGTATAGAGTTCAAAATCGTACCCTTTTTCTTTAGCGTAAGTATTGATTGGCTCAACCATTAACTTTGTTCTTCGCTCTTGGTCTTCATAGAACCCTTCTTTTGCACAAATAGTAAGTTGAGCTATTCCAGCAGACATAGCAACGGGGTTTCCGCTTAATGTTCCTGCTTGATAAACCGGGCCGTCGGGTGAAATAGATTGCATTATTTCTGCTCTTGCACCATAGGCTCCAACAGGAAGTCCTCCACCAATTATTTTTCCATAGGAAACGATGTCTGGTGTAATGCCATAGTATTCGGCTGCACCAGAAAACGCTACTCTAAAACCTGAAATAACCTCATCGAAAAACAATAGAACATTATATTTAGAACAAAGCGCTCTAAGTTTTTCTAAATAAGCTTTTTCTTGCAGTAAAAGACCGTTGTTTGCAGGTATTGGTTCAATGATTGCACAAGCCAAATCTTCGTGATGTTGTTCAAAACAAGCTGTTAGTGCCTCTAAATCATTCAACGGAATAACAATTGTGTCCTCCGCAACTTTTGAAGGTACTCCAGCGCTAGAACTTTCTCCAAAAGTAACTAATCCTGAGCCAGCCTTAACTAGTAAAGCATCAACGTGACCATGATAACACCCTTCAAATTTTAAAATTTTATTTTTTCCAGTATATCCTCTTGCCAAACGAATACCCGACATTACCGCTTCTGTTCCTGAACTTACGAAACGAATTTTATCAATATATGGGTTACGACTTAAGATTAACTCAGCAAGTGTATTCTCTAATTTCGTTGGTGCACCATAACTTGTTCCATTTTGTAAATTAGCTACAATATTCTCATAAACTTCAGGGTGGTTGTGCCCTAAAATTAATGGGCCAAAACTACAGCAAAAGTCAATAAACTTATTATCGTCCTCATCCCAGATATAAGCGCCATCTCCTTTTTTTATAAATAATGGTGAACCCTCTACGGCTTTGAATGCCCTAACTGGAGAATTAACACCTCCGGGAAAATAGTTTAACGCTTTAGAATACAGTGCTTCTGAATTTGTCTTTTTCATACCTACAATAATCAGGGGTTACATAAAACAGTAGAGTCCCCATTAATTTTAAGCAGCGAAGTTACTTAATTTTTGTTTGATTGATTTATGCTCGCTTGACAAGTTATATTTATATTGATACGAGTTAAGACTTTTTAAGCAAATCAATAGCTATTAATCTGCTAAAATCTTAAACTCTGTTCTTCTATTTTCTTGGTGAGCCTCTTCAATTGCTCGTTTACTTTTTAATTTCGCAATTTCAGCATCAGTAATAATTGGTTGTTCTTTTCCATAACCTTTAAACTCTAATCTGTTTTTATCAATTCCTTTTTTTATCAAGTAATCAACAACTTCTTTCGCTCTGTTTTTTGAAAGCTCTTTATTATACGAAGCAGAACCTCGAGAATCTGTATGTCCACTTATCTCAATGCGAAGTTTTGGATTATCATTCAAAAGCTTGGTTAATCTATCTAATTCATTTTGAGATTCATCTCTCAACGAAAACTTATTCAAATCAAAGAATATATTTCTAAGCACAATAACTTCACCAACTTTTACTTTCTTCAAATCTATCGTTTTATCTACCTCCTTATAATCAGCATCTTTCTGAACGTCAAAGTTTTCAGAATGAAACAAATAACCATCTGCTTTAACTGCAATACCATAGTTTTTACCGCTAGGAAGAGAAACCAAATATTTTCCAGTTTGAGCGTCTGAAGTAAACTCTGCAATTACTTCCCCAGTCGAATTATCAATTAGTTCAATACTTGCCTCTAAAGGTTTTTTAGTTGCATCATCTCGCACTACCCCTTTAAGAAGCGCTAAACTAGATTGCACCTCCACTTTTGGAGCAATAACTTTTGCCTGTACTGGTGTTCCTGCACTTGCTAGTAGCAACTCTTCACTTCCTAAAACAGGTTCTTTTTTATTGCCTAGAAATGTAACTTTATACAAGTCTTTATCTCCAACTCCTCCTTTTCGGATAGAGGTCATATAAGCGTGCCTCCCATTAGCTGCAACCACAAAAAACACATCGTCATCAGGCGTGTTTACAGGATAACCAATATTTACAGGGTCAGACCATGTGCCATCATCTTGTTTTACTGTTTTAAACACGTCATAACCACCCATTGAGTTATGTCCTTTAGAGGAAAAATAAAGTGTTCGACCATCGGGGTGCAAGAATATTCCATCTTCATCATAGGTTGAGTTGACGTTATTTGGTAAACGTTGTACGTTCAACCATTTTTCTTTTTTTTCATCCCATGTCGCAACAAAAATATCTTTATCCGCAGGCTCTTTTCCTGATTCAGGCCTATTACTTACGAAATATAACTGTTTGCCATCATACGAATACCAAGCAGACGGTTCGTGATAAGGTCCAGAAACTTCTTTATTAAAAATCTTAGGCTTACTCCATTTATCTCCTGAGCGAACACTTTCATAAAGGTTTCCATTGCCGTTGTCGTCAATGTAAACTATCATTCTACTTCCATCAGGGCTAAGGGCTACCGCTGCGTCATGACCTTTTGTATTTATTGGAGATCCGACATTGTCTGCTGGTGCCCAAGTATTATCTTTTCTTCTGGCAGAGTAATAAACATCTTCAAAGTATTCATTTATAAAAATGTCTTTACCTCCGCCAGTTGTCCCTGGTCTTCGGCTAGTAAAATAAATTTCCGATGCATCAGCATTCATAATCATCCCGTATTCAGGATATTTTGTGTTAATGTTTTCGCCCATATTGTCAATCCATACACGCACAGGTTCCTTCACTAACTTTTTTCCCGACTCACACTCTTTAATGTATTTATTTGTTTGATTTATTTCTGATGACTGCTTTTTCGTATCTAATGTTTTCAGGTAACTGCGATAATGTTCAATCGCTTTGTCCCAATTAGCTCTAAGATGATTTCCTCTGCCCAAATACAAATGAATGCCTTCAAAAGCATTAGGGTTAAGTTGAAAAGATTTTTCAAAGTAATCCAATGCTTTTAACTTATGAATAGTATTGATGTAGCAAATCCCAAGCTGGTAGTTAAGGTAGGAGTTATTCGGGTTGAACTCGTGCGCTTCTTTATAAAACGGAATAGCTTGCGCATATCTTGGTATTGGTTGAGGCTCCATTAAAGCATCTCCTTCTTTGAGGCTTTTTACAGCCTCTTTAAACTCAGACTTTTGATCTTTGAAGTTCTTTTTATCGAATTCAACATCCTTTTGCGCAAAAGTTGAAAGCGCAATTAAAAGACTTGATAATATTAGTAAACTCTTTGTTTTCATTAGTTCGGTATTAAAGTTGAACAACTTGTGTTTTGAAAATATCGGTCTGCTAAATCCACGCCTAGAGAGGATGCCATTTCCCAATCTTGACAAGCTTCGAGCTCTAGTCGTAACATTTCTCTAGCGATACCTCGATTGCAGTAAGCTAAACCAAAATTTGCGTCGATTGAAATAGCTTTAGTGCAAAGCTCAATAGCTTCTTTAAACTTTTCTTGCTTTATAAGAACTCCAGCAAGATTGTTAAGTGCATGTATGTAATTAGGTTTGAGCGAAAGCACTTTTTCAAAGTCTTTAGTCGCTTTTTCTAACTCATTATTTTGTAAATATGCTCTACCTCTATTGTTGTAGGCTAGATAACTCTTATTGTCTCCTTCTATTGCTTTTGTAAATGCTTGAATAGCGTTGTTTAATTCGTTTTGTTCTAGATAAACGGCACCCAAGTTATTATAAGCAATAGAGAAGTTGTTTTTTAATGACGTGGCAACCATATAGTCTTTTTGTGCATCCGACAAATTATTCAACATTTTATTTGCGCTTCCTCTATCGTTATAGGCAAGAGCAAAATCTTTTTTCAGTGTAATTGCTTTTGAAAAATCGTTTTTAGCTTTTTCATACTCCTCCATTCGAAAATGATTTAATCCTCTTTGGTAGAAATACGTTTCTTTTTTTGGGTCAACTGCAATTGCCTTCGAATAAAACGCTGCAGCCTTGGACGGGTTTTGCTGCAATTCTGCAATGACTCCTAATTCATAAAAAGCATTGCTGTTTTTAGGTTCCAGCGCTGCAACTGCCTCATAATCTGCAGCTGCCTTAGCTAGTTGGTCGGTTTTTAGGTACATCACAGCCCTGTTGGTATAAGCTAATATAAAATCCGGTGAAATTTCTATTGCTTTTGAAAAGTAGCGAATTGCTTCTTGATATTTTTTAGCCTCGAAAGCAGAAACTCCTTTATTATAAGCCTCTTGTGCTTCTGGTAAAATCCCTGTTGAGTCTGCCTCGACATTACTAGCTACAACAACTTTCGGGTCTTCTTGCCCCAAAGAGCTAAACGCCATAAAAAAGAGCGATAATATGAAAATAGATGTTTGACGCATGTGTAATAATTTAATTTGATGCTAAGTTAGTATTTATTGCGTCAATTAACAAGATGGTTTAGTTTTTTGTGTATTGAGCTTTCAGTTAGCCATATTTGTAATAAGGTTGTTAACCTTTTTAGTTGAGATTTAGATTGTGTTTTTTAAACTTTTTCACCAAAATTGAAACGTTTTAGTTTTAATACACGTCTAAAAAATGTAATATTTCAATTTCTAAGCTTAAATTTGTCACAAACAATGTTTTTACAAATGAATTTACTTAAAATTACTGCTACTTTTTTTATTATTGCATTTGCTCTATTTTCGAGTTTTGAAGCTCGCGCAACACACGTTGCTGGTGGTTATATTAATCTAGAATGTACTGGCACTCCCAACGAATATAAGGTTCGTTTAACATTATATCGAGATTGCTCAGGAATAAGCTTAGATAATAGTCTCAACGTGAGGGTGGAAAACGAGTGTGGCATATTTGGAGGAGGTTATGATGAAACCTGTTTCTTTGGTTTCTGTATCCCAACATACAACTTGTCGCTATCACTAGTGTCCAGTGAGGAGGTGTCTCAGTTGTGTGATGAAGCTATTCCAAACAGTACTTGTAATGGAGGAAACCTTCCTGGTTATGAAGAATATATTTATGAAGGAACAGTAACACTTCCTCCATGTGATTATTGGACAATTACATACAGATTGTGTTGTAGAAACCCAGCAACGAATGTGCAAAATGCTACAGGTGCTGACTTTGTAGTTCAGTCTCGAATTAATACAGCTGATGATAACTGCCACACTACTCCAACTGTAACAGCTGCTCCTCAGCCTTTTATGTGTGTTAATCAGGATGTGGTTTATAACTTAGGTGCTTTTGAGCCAGACGGACATAATATTGCTTACAGTTTGGTTTCTGGACTTTCAGCTCCTAACAACAACCTTAATTATAACGCCGGATTTACTCCTCAAGAACCCATTCCGGGCCTGACTATTGACCCTCAAACAGGTATAGTTGAATTTACTCCTACCCAAGTTGGAAATTATATCATCGTAATTCGAATGACGGAAACGGATGATGATGGGAACGTCATGAGTATTACCGATTATGATTTTCAAGCAAATGTTATCCAATGCTCTAATGAGGCACCAAGCGCAGGTGAAGGAGGTTTGACCAATATTGATGGTAATATTGTGGAAGAAGAACCCAATCAAATTACTTTATGTTATGATGAAGATATTTGCTTTGATTTGACCTTTACCGATGAAGATGAGGAGGATGAGTTGACAGTTTTATCGAATATTAACTTTCTATTTCCAGATGCAACCATTTCGTATGATGGAACTAATCCAGTAACAGCAACTATTTGTTTAAATGCTGGAAATGTTGAAGGCACTAAAAACATAACTTTTCTAGTTCAAGACGATGCATGTCCAATTGTTGGGCAAAACAATTATACGTTTTCTGTTAATGTTATTGAATGTACAGATTGTTTAGTAAATATGTCGGCTGCAATAACCGAATGTATTACAAGTACTAACCCACTTGAGTATGTTGTGGAAGGCTCTTTAAGTGTTACTAATGCTCCAGAAAGTGGTCAACTTGTTGTAGAAAATTGTTTTGGTGAACAAGTTACTTTTGATGCGCCTTTTACAAATCTTGACTTTTCTTTTAACGTGCCTCATACCGATGAAGACTGTGAGTTTACTGCAACATTTGTTAATGCAAGTGATGATTGTGAAGCTACTACATCAAGAATCGTTTTCTTACCTCAAGGGCAGACTATTGTAGCAACAGGAGATGCAAATATTTGTCTAGGTGATAGCGCAATGGTAAACACAAATGGTGTTGAAGGCTATACGTGGAATGATCCATCTATCGTTTCGGGGGAATATTTTTCCCCCGAGATAGGAACAAATGAATACA
>SKGS01000132.1 GCA_007117355.1 Lishizhenia sp.
TATTGCACGGACACAGCTACACTGGAAACGCTTTGGCTTGTGCAGCGGCTTGTGCGAGCATAGAATTATTTCATAAAAAAGAAACGAAAACCAATATCGAACGTATTTGCAATAATCATGAAAAGTTCGTTACCAAAATGATGAGTCATACGAAGGTAAAATCCATTAAGCAATGTGGAACAATCGTAGCACTCGAAATAAATACTGGAGAAGAAACTTCTTATTTTTCATCTATCCGCGATAAAGCTTACCATTACTTTTTAGAAAACGGGATGTTGCTTCGGCCATTAGGAAACATCATTTTTCTTAATCCACCATTTTGTATTACTGACGAAGAGTTGGATTATTGTTATTCAAAGATGGAAGCTTTTATGGACTTGATTTAATATCAAAAAAGTCCTAAATCACTCCGGTAAAATCTCCATTTTTTCCGCAAAATGATAACAATAGTCACGTAAATCTTCTACGATATTTTTTTCCCCTGTTGCTTTTTCAAAAGTGTCTGCCATTGTGACTAAAGTTTGATGAAAAAACTGTTTCATCTCTTCAATCGATAAATCTTTAGTCCACAAGTCAATTTTCATGGTGTTCTTGTCTTTCGGATCCCACAAAGAAAGTAACATTGCTGTTGCTTCTTTTTTATCAATATTTCCATCAGCAGCAGACCACATCATTCTAACCGGAACATTATTAGCGTTAGTTCCTACATGAATATTTATATCTGATGTTTTTACAATTTTATCTTCTTCCATAATTTAATCTATCTCGTAAGCTTGCAAAATTACATTAAAATCTAAGTTTAATAGCTCTTCCAAACTAAGGTTTTTATTTTTCGAACTATAATTTTTCACCATTTTGTAACCTAAGAATTGACCCATACGATCTGGACTTTTGTCAGAAATACCAATAGTATATGGCCCTTCATTTAGAAAATTTATTCTTTCTCTAATACCATTTTTAAAAAGCATTTCTTCCTTTACAAGGTATTCCCAAAACATTTTTTCGTTAACAGATGCCCATTTGTAACCTTCTGTTGAATAACGCAGTATATACTCAGGTGGGGATGAGGGAAACAGAGCTTGAACAACATACAATACTTTTCCTGCTTGAATAATATGTTTTATTAACATATCGTCAATTTCATTAAATAAATGCGCTTGTACCCATGCCATAGCAATATCTCTATTTAAAAAATGAATATCCATTCGCTCTTTTTGCCAGTTATACAACTGATCGCTTGGTATCGATTGAATCACCTCATTTTCTGCACCTAAATAGTTTTCTAATCCTATGGTAATAATGCTATCCGAGCATTTAATTCCACTAAACATTTTATTCATAAACGCAACTTTAGTAAGAATTGGCGCATTCGAAAAATGAAACTTATAATATGCAAAAGCTTTTTCTAATTCAGACTTCTTTGCTTCTACTTGAGAAACTAAACCCTTTTTTTCAGCTTCTAATGACTGAACGTATGGACTTTGATAGAAACGCATTACGGCACCTATTACTGTATCAACTTCTCGTTGTTGAAGATTCATAGAAAGTTCATAACGGTAGATGTTACCTAGCGTTTTAAGAAAATGGTTATGTGCAGTTTGGACTTCTATTTTGTCTTCACTCAATAAAGCATCATCAACAAAAACAAACTCCAAAGAAGGGTAAGATTGAGGGAGTTTTACCAATAAAGGATTTGACTCACAAGCAATAAAAAAGAAAATAATTGAACTAAAGAATAATAATCTGTTTCCTAACTTCATGAATATTGTTTAATATTGCGTTTGAAAAAAATCAAAAGTATGAAAAAGATACTAATAATTGCTGCATTTACAGCATTTGTCTTTCATGGAAAAACACAAGAAGGACCAGATCAAAATAGAAAAATCCAAGGTGGTTTAACACTCTCGACGGGTTTTAACACTATGAGCACACAAACTAATCTCATTGAAAGTAGAGGTGCGGGATTTGATTTTTCCATTGGTGTTTTAGGGGATTACAACCTTAACAACAATATAGCGATTACTTCTGGTATTGAATTCAGTACGTTTCGCTTTGGGTATAATTTAAACGAAAATTTCCAGTCAATGGGGCCTGTTTTCGTAAATTATTTAGATAAAGAAATCCTAAGAAAAAACAACGCGGACAACATTGATGGGATGTTTAGAGTAGATGAAAGGATTAACAGAACGATGTATCTCACTATTCCTACGTTGATTAAATTCCAAACTAATTATTTAGGGTATATGCGTTTCTTTACCCGTTTTGGACTGTGGAACAGTATTTTAATCCGCAACAGAGTAGATTTTACAGGAGCGGAAGTCGTTAATATTGGTGAATTGAAAGAAGGTGAACTATTAGACATGCGCTCTCCAAGAGATTTAAGCTTGTACCGTGGATCTGTTGGAATTACTGTTGGTGGTGAATGGAATTTTGCCGGCTCTACTTCGCTTGTTGCTGAACTTGGTTATCACTTTGGCTTTACAGACGTGCATCGCTCAGGAAGCTTGTTTGGCGATGACGACAGAAATTTTTCCATGTATCAATTTGAAGACGCCGGATTTAATGATAAATTGTACAGAAGTGCTAGTTCGACTCCAAGTCAATTTTCTTTGCGTATTACAGTGATTTTTTAACCAATAACTAAACTTTCGTTGAATTTACAAGGAATACAAGAACACATAGTATCGTGGTTAGACGACTATGTTACAAAAGCTAATATGCAAGGTTTCATAGTTGGGGTTTCTGGTGGAGTAGATTCTGCACTTACTTCAACATTATGTGCTTTAACTAATAAAAAAGTCATTTTATTAAACCTCCCAATCCGGCAAAAAGCAAGTGAGTATGAGCGTTCAAAAGAACAGATTGAAAGTTTAGAAAAAAGGTTTCCAAATGTCAAAGGGATGGAAGTTGACCTCGGTCCTACTTTCAAGCAATTAGAAAGCGATTTGCCGAGTGATTCAGTTGCTAACGGTCTTGCAATGGCCAATACACGTTCAAGACTTCGCATGTTGACGCTTTATACAATTGGACAGTCAAATCACTTATTGGTTGCAGGAACAGGAAATAAAGTTGAAGACTTTGGTGTTGGCTTTTATACAAAATATGGAGATGGTGGCGTTGATATTAGTCCAATCGCTGATTTACTTAAATCTCAAGTATTTCAATTAGCTAAGCATGTTGGGGTAATAGAATCTATTTTAAAGGCAAAGCCAACTGATGGTCTATGGGATGACGCAAGAAATGATGAAGATCAAATAGGTGCGAGCTATGACGAGTTAGAATGGGCAATGGAATTCAAGGGTAATGAAGAACATTTATCAACTCGAGAAAAAGAAGTGTTGAAGATTTACAGAGGTTTCCATTCTGCAAATAAGCATAAAATGCTTCCTATACCTGTTTGTGAAATCCCAAAGAACTTAGTTTAATGAACATAATAATTGCTTAACAGCCTTAAGCCGTTATAGTTTTACCATGCACTACCAAGGGTCTGCTTAAAAACTCAAACAAATTGATTTTTAATGATTTATTTCAATATTTGAACTATTAGATGCCTTGTTACTGACTTTTTAAGCATACCCTACCTAAAGTGATAACTCTTGAATTATTCGTAATCACTGAGCAACCCAAAACCTCCTTTATTCGCTTTAAGCATAATATAAATACCTGCAATAATAAAGGGAATACTTAACAATTGACCAGTATTTAATGGTATTGTCATCTCGTAAGTCTCTTGAGGGATTTTCACAAATTCGATTAAGAATCTTGCACCCCATAACACCACTAAAAATACACCAAAGATGTATCCTAACTTTTCTTTAAGATTCGTTCTCCAAAACAAATTATGCAACAAAATGAAAATTAGAAAATAAGCTATTGATTCATAAAGTTGGGCAGGATGACGGTAAACATGAACTAATTCACCATCAACTAATACCATATTCGAAATACTTTCATAGTGAAATTTAAATCCCCAAGGTAAATCTGTGGGATTACCAACTATTTCATGATTTACAAGGTTTCCCAGACGTATAAAACAACCGGCAATTGCAATAGGAGCCACTACCCTATCCAGAATCCAGAGCATTGGCTTTTTGGAAACTTTCTTTGAATAAATATAAAGGGCTATTAGTATTGCAATAGCGCCTCCATGGCTTGCTAGACCTCCTTCCCAAACTTTTATAATATTTATTGGATTGGAAAAATAACCATCACTCCCAAAGTATGGTCCGTAAAATAAAACATGTCCTAAACGAGCTCCAACAATGGTCGCAATCACCATGTAAAGTAAAAGTTTATCTAACCATTCTTCAGATATTCCCTCTGATTTAAACATTTTCTTAATAACGAAAAAGCCAATGATTAGCCCAGAAACAAATAATAAACCGTAAAGGTTTGGTGTACTCCAACCATCAATTATTTGTGCGTCAACTTTCCAATCAATTCCTAAAATCATGCTACATTAATTATGGTTCGAAGATAGTTCTTTTTTTTAAATGGTAAAATGAGCACTATTGAATCACCAAATATCCTTCATAACGTAAACCGTTCCTTTGAATAATCCAACTAGTTCTTCATTTTGATTAGTCAGCTCTACTTCATATACGCCTAAAGATTTTGACCTATTGCGTTCCGTAGCCGCAGCATAAATAATATCTCTTGGCATTACTTTTTTCAAATGGGAAATTGAAGTTTCGATACTAACACACTTTTGCCCATGGCTATTAGCTGCAAATGCAAGAGCAGAATCAGCTAGACTATACAAAATACCTCCGTGTGCAATAGAGAATCCGTTCAGCATTTCGGGTTTTATCTCTTGTTTTAATTTTACCCGACCTTTTTCAATTTCTAAAATCGAAATCCCCAACCATTTTGAAAAGGCATCCTTTTCCATCATGATATTTACTATTTCCTCAGGGCTTCTCATTAAATAAAGTTGAACTTGTTTTAGAGTTCACGAATATTTCGATCGATAATACTTATTAATGCAATTCCAACCATGAATAATAAAGACCCTGTTTCTTCATCAATTTTTTCACCATCCTCGTCTTCCATCTCTAGTTCTTGCATCAGAAAATAAAGTAAAACATTTTGATTACAAAACGAATCAATCACTTCGAAGTTTTCCTCATTCATGTACTCCTCCATCACCTCTAGGTACTCTTCTTGAAAAGCGTCTATCATTTCATCATTAATCGGTTGAAGCGAAAGCCCTTGTTGCATAACCGCCTCCGTAAAAATCATATAATAATAAATCAAGAGTTCCATCAACGTATCGTTTTCATATTCGATACCTGATGATAGAATATAACCAATAAGTTCTGGTTGTTGATTGGTGTAAGTTTCGGATAATTTTTCTAAGCTATCGTCATCAAGATTATCTATTTTAGCTACTGCTTTTTCTAAACTTTCAACTGAAATTAAAACTCCCATAATGTTGTTTATTTATAATGTATTTTGAATTATGCGTTATAAACGGCTTTTAGACTTAAATCTAAAGACTTTACCGAATGCGTAAGCGCACCCGATGAAATATAATTTACTCCCGTTTCAGCATAAGCTAGAATATTTGAAGCATCAATTCCTCCTGACGCTTCTGTTTCAATTTCAGATGGAATTTTCGGCAATACTTTTTTGATAAGTTCCGGCGTAAAATTATCCAATAAAATCCTATCAATTCCTCCTACACTGAGCACTTCATCTAGTTCTGCTTCATCTCTCACTTCTACCTCAATCTTTAACTTTAAATTTTTCTCTTGCAGATAGGCTTTGGTTCGCTCAATGGCTTTTGTTATTCCTCCTGCATAGTCAATATGATTATCTTTAATCATAATCATATCATAAAGTCCAAAACGATGATTGTACCCTCCGCCTATTACAACAGCCCATTTTTCCAATGCTCTAATTCCAGGCGTTGTTTTTCTAGTATCTAGAAGATTTGCCTCTGTACCCTCAATCGACTGAACTATGCGATTGGTTTGAGTTGCAATACCGCTCATGCGCTGCATAAAATTAAGCACAAGTCTTTCTGTTGCTAAAATAGAGCGAGAACTTCCTTTCACTTCAAAGACGATATCTCCTGGTTTGATTTTTGCACCATCTAACAAATGAATTTCTAATTCAAGATTGGGGTCATAACGGTGAAATATTTTCTTAGCCAAAGACACTCCAGCCAAAATCCCATGGTCTTTTACTAGTAGTTTTGCATGACCTTGTGCCGATTCAGGCACACATGAAAGTGACGAATGATCACCATCTCCAATATCCTCTTTCAAGGCAAAATCAATTATTTCATCAATCATGTTTCAAAACTAGTGATTTTTTTCTTTTGTGTTTGATATTGAAAAAATTGATTTAAAAAAAAATGAAAAAACTGCTTCCTAAAATAGAAGCAGTTCTTTTTAAACGCGGTTGCTCAATATTCGAGCATATTGATAGTTTAATTTTTTACAACTTTTTTAATAACCATACCTTTTTCAGAATGTAACTGAACAAAATATATCCCGTTTGCAAAATTGTGTAAATCATAACTTACATTGTTACTAGTTACCATTTTTGTTTCTAGAATCTGACCTACTGAATTTGTTAATTGAATTATAGTTCCGATAAAATTATCAGACAATTCTACTGTAATAATACTATTTGTTGGGTTCGGGAACACATTAATCAATTGAGCATCAATATTTTTAACCCCAACACCAACTGATTCAACAAAAACACACTCGCTCATTTCCTCACAATCATTGATGGTTACGAGCACAGCATAATTACCAGACTCATCAGGAGTAAATGTATTTGAAACCTCTCCACTTATTGGGATATTATCATTATCACAGTCAATCCAAACATAAGAAGCTCCTGTCATTTGAGGAACAGTAACAACTCCTTCTTCAACCGTTAATGCAACGTCTATTTCATTCTCAACAGTGAGATTTAGTACTACCGTACTGTCGCAACCATAAGTTGCGGTGAATGTCTCTGTAAAACTTCCGCTTTCCGTTATTGTTTGTGTTCCAAATTCGAATGATTCGCCAAAACAAATAGACTTAGTAACCGAGAATGTTTCTGACGGGTCGATAACTTCAAGTGTCAATGTTACCGTACTGTCGCAAAGTGATTGAGCATTAAATACTTCTACATATTCGCCAGCAGCTGTAATCGTTTGTGTTCCAAATTCAAATGTTTCACCATCACAAATCGTTGCAGTAACTTCATTCGTGATTTCTGGTAAAACTGCTAATTCCAAGAAAATAGTGCTATCACATCCTTCTGTAGTTGAAAGCACAATGGTATATGCTCCTTCTTGATCGTAGTCAACATTGTTGACAGTAAATACTTCGCCAAAGCAAAGTGTTTCCGTGATGGTTTGTTCAAATGTTGGGTTTACAACAATAGAGAAGGTAGATGATGTCTGACTACCACATTCATTTGTTGCTATTATTTCATAATCTCCTGCATCACTAGGTGAAATTGAAGCGAATGACAAAATATCATCGCCTGTATTTTGAACATCATCACCACCATTTAACCATTGAACAGATGTAGGATTGTTCGTAATTTGAGCCATTAAGTCCACTTCTTCACCTTGACAATAAACGCCAGCAGATGGCGTCACATCAAAACTTGGCACATCATTTAAAGTTAATGTAAGCGGATCAGAAACAACTGTTCCACACGTTCCAGTAACTTCAA
>SKGS01000060.1 GCA_007117355.1 Lishizhenia sp.
ACTTTTCCACAGATAATAATACTATTTGTGAAGATGGAACGGTTAACTTTACTGACCAGTCAAGTCCACAAGCTACAAATTGGAATTGGACTTTCCCAGGCGGAATGCCAGCAAGTTCATCGGACCAAAACCCAACAGTTGTGTATAGCCAGTCGGGCACCTATGATGTAATATTAGAAGTTTCTAACGCTAATGGTTCTCAAACTACAACTTTCACGAATGAAGTGACAGTGAGTAGTGTTCCGAATGTTACTGTTACAGCAAATGATTTAGCGATTTGTGAAGGCAGTTCTACTCAAATTTCTGCTTCGGGTGCTAATAGCTTCACTTGGGATAATAACCTTGGTTCTGGTTCTACAAAAACTGTTTCTCCATCAGAGCAAACCACTTATGTTGTAACTGGTTCAAACGGTGCAGGGTGTGAAGCTACGGCTTCAATTACAATAGATGTTCTTCCTGAGATAGAAATAAATTTGGTTGCATCTTCTACAGTGATTTGCGATGGAGAAGATGTTACACTAACTGCATCAGGAGGTGATTTTTATACTTGGAATAATGGATTGCCACAGGGAAGTGAGCAAATAGTATCACCAACAACAGCTACAGTTTATACTGTGCAAGGGTTTAATGCTGCCAATTGCTCCGGCTCACAATCTATTTTAATAGAAGTTCAAGACCAACCGAACGTTAGTTTATCCGTTTCAAATACTGAAATTTGTGAAGGGGAATCAGTATCTCTTTCCGCATCAGGTGCAGATACTTATAGTTGGTCACCAGCAGCAACACTTTCAAGTGCAACAGGCAGCTCTGTTACAGCAACGCCTAGTTCATCTATTACTTACACGGTAACAGGAACAAACAATTGTGGGTCTGACGACCAAAGTGTTGCTATCACCGTTTCCGACGCTCCAAATACACCTGAAATAGTACAAAATGGCAACGAACTTAGTGTTAGTGTTAATCCAGGGGAAACAGTTTCTTGGTTTTTAGACGGTGTACTTATTGGTTCAGGTGAAACAATTCAAATGCAAGGCACAGGTGATTACGAAGCTATCGTAACGAATGACGCTGGTTGTATCGCTTCCGATTCTGGACGATTTGAGTCAACTGCTTCACTCGAAGAGCTTGATGCAAACAACAATATTGTTTTATATCCAAACCCTACAAACGGTGAGTTTACATTACAAATTAATGGTTTAAACGAAAATGTTAATATTACAATTCTCGATGCAACAGGACGTTTAGTAAGAGCAACTAAACAATACAATTCCAATGAAATTTACCATATTCATTTCAATGTAAGTGAATTGGTTAAAGGAGTGTATCTTCTTAACATTGATTCATCTCAAGGGACTGTTGTTAAACGATTTACAGTTAACTAAGTTTGAATTGCAATAACTGAATTTGGAGGGTGTCCGAAAAGTCGAGACACCCTTTTTTTTGTGATAAGTAAAATATTTTAAATCGACTAAAGAGTTTTCTGGGGTTAGGTTATTTTTTGGGGAGAAGTGATATTTTTTCAAAAAAATGATATTAATTACACTCATTTCTCATTTTTATCTTGTTGTTTTAAACACAACCTCTATTCCTATGGACTTTCATAAAAAGTCTGCATAACTTGCACTAACTGCATCAGATAGATAAAACAACTTCAAAACCTCTCAAATGACTAACTTGGTTTTAATAAAAAACAGCTCTTGCTCTTAATCCACTTTCAAAAAGCGTTTTGTTCTCCCATCTACATTGATTAAGTAAACCCCAGATTTCCAATCATTCACTTGTAAAAAGAGCGTTTCGTTGGTGTGGTTTTCTTGAAATACAATCTTTCCTATAGCATCTGTTACTACTAACTTTTTTCCCGTTGGAAGATTATCAATGGTAAGTTGACTATTCACTGGGTTAGGATAGAGAATGAAGTCGTTGGTCGTATTATCTTGAACAGTTAAAATGCTTCCATCCGTAACTTGGAAATGGTCAAACGCAGCATGAACAATGTTTCCTGTAGCATCTTCATCAGAGACACTAATAAAAAGCTGCATGGTCGCAGTTGGCTCCATGAAATCCCTGATTCGAATGGATTTTGGTATCCATTGATTAAATAATGAAGGATTACTCCCTTGTTTATCAATTTCTTCTAAAACTAAGCCGTTGGACAACACAAATCGCAAGGTATCGTTTGGTGGTGTTGGACCAAAAAGATTAAAAAACCAACGTTCGTAATAAATGTAAGGCTCATTCATTTCTGAAGCATCAAAAACAGGCGATACTAAATTGACTGTTCCATCAGTAACATTGTCTAACACATCATCGCTTAACCCAGTAACGTAGAGGTAGTCACCACAATCCAATGGACTGTCAAATGGTGGTTTTTGCCATAAAGAACTATCGCCTGCACCGATTGCAATTCCTCTTTCCCAGAATCCTTTTTCTGCATTTCCAAAAGTGGACCACCCAAAGTCAAAGGAGAAATCATCGTAAATACCTTCTTGTAACTGTATAACTATTTCACCAGTTTCACTTGAAATGGTTTCAGCAAAACAGGTAGTTATGTATCCCCATTTTCCAATGGTTAATTCATATTCATCATCATAAAATAAATCTGCAATAACCTCACCCAATCCGTCTGACATAAAATTGAGTTCTTCTGTTAAATAGTTAATTCGCACAAAGGCATCCAAAATAGGAGCATTATTTTCATCAACTATTTTTATAGAAAGCGGATAAGCAGGAATTGGAACAAGACTTAAATTGTAAGGAATAGTAACACCATTTTCAAAAGCAAAATTGGCACTAAATGGTTCGTAACCATATTTAAAAAAGGTAACTTGTCGATTACCACTATTTGCTGTTCCAATTTTATAAACACCGTTAATATTTGACGAGCGCTGTTCGTTGTCAAGAGGAATTTCTACACTCACTCCTTGAAGTAATTCGTTTGTAACTTCATCAGTGATAATTCCTTGCATTCTTGCTGCTTTTACGTATTCTGGTTGTAAAACAAACAGGCCATTTTCTATGTCCGAAGCGAGTAAAATGCCCGAAGGAAGGTAAGGGTAGGCTCCCCAACATCCAATGAAATTTGATGATGTACCTGGATAGGTATCATATTGCCCGACTTTAATCATATCTTCCGGGTCACTTACGTCATGGATAGTTACACCATCTGCATAGTAGGATGTAACGATGTAATCATTGAAAAAATGTGTGTTATGGGGTATAACTCCAAGACCCGGGCTACTTCTAACACGACCTAACTCTGTTATATTTGTTGGGTTTTCAACATCAAAAGAAGTTAGAAAACCTCCACTTACTTCGTCTGTTGTGAAAGCAAGTTTTCCATCGTCTGACGGCCAAATGTTATGCGCAAAACTAGAAGGAGTTGATTGTGTTCCCCAAAGCACAGGATTTGATTTATCCGAGATGTCAACAATAGAGATTATACCGTCAAAAATATGCGCAAGGTACATGGTGTCGCCTCTCACAAAACCATCATGAACATACCATTCATCGAAAACACCTACTTGTTGTGGTTCTTGCGGATTAGTAAAAATATCATAGATAATCACGCCACCGTTTCCACTATTTGCGCCGAATATGTAACAATAACCATGCTCATCTATCCATAAATTATGTGCTGTGCTCCATGGATTTACTGGATTACCAAAAAAATTTAAAGTGGATGTCACTTCACCATTGGGTAGCGGCGACAAATCAATTATAAGTAACCCATCTTCGGCTTCAGTGGTAACATAAGCAAAGTTTCCAAAAACATGTAAATCACGCCAAACACTTTCTTGACCTTCCACCCAAAAGACCTCTTCAGGTTCTGATGGGTTGGACAAATCAACAATGGAAACACCATTTCTCGTTCCCACTAATGCATATTCATTTCCTTGCTCGTCCACGTAAGCCCAAACGTCATTCAGTAAGGTTCCATGAAGTTCTTGGTAATTCACATTCGAAATAAGAGATACATTTAAGTGCTGTCCAACAATTACAATTGGTAATATAACAAAAAGTAGGATTAAGAATTTCATAAAGTGATAGTTAATTAAATTTTATCTCTGAAAAAGAAAATAACAGCAGTTTTTTCGATTGAATTCCCGCTCGAAGATCCAATACTTCGACCACTACTGTCTCTAACTCGACCTTGTTCATCAATTCTTCCAAGTTGTCTTCCTGCATCATCTCGAACAGTACCATTATTATCTATTCTTCCTAATAAGCGACCACTGCTATCTCGAAACGTATTTCCACTGACACGAAGCACTAATCTTCCAGCATCATCTCTTATGTTTCCAGAATTATCGATACGATAAACTAACCTTCCTGAATCATCACGAAACTGGTCACCATTCCAACGACCTTGTAATTGACCTTTGTCATTTCTAATTTCTTGAGCGAAAATAGGATTATGTTGCATGGTGAAAAGAAAAATAAAAGTTAACAAAAGTTTCCCAATGCTTTTCACCGAACTTGATTTATATAGAAAAATGTAATTCATAACCTGCATGACTTCTAACGTTCCAAACTTTATTTCCTTCAAATATAAGGTATTGACCTTTAATCCCCAATAATCGAGCCGAAACTTCTTTTGTTTTTTCTATGTTGATGCTTGATACTTTTTGAGGAAATTCCAATACTGGGTAGTTAATCGTTGTAATTTCATCATCTTCTGACATGAATTGTCTTAAATCATCAGGCAACCATTCCTCAATTTGCCATTTAGTCTCCACCAAATCCAATGCAGGGTCTAATTCATTTTTCAACATTTTTCGCCAGTTTGTTTTATCTGAAAATTCACTTTTTAATGCTACTTCTATTTCTCCAGCTAATTGACGATAAGGCGTTTCTGCAAGTTTGATGGCATGAGCAGCGCCTTGGTCTATCCATCTTGTAGGTACTTGCGTAGCCCTTGTTACTCCGACTTTAATGACATCGTTTGCTGTTAGGTAAACAATATGCGGTTGGTTGTGGTTTTGATCTTCCCATGCTGCATCACGACCTTCACCGAGATGACCACGACAAAGTTCAGGTCTAATAACACATTCTGAAGCCTCTGGAGCAGTTTGGAAACAATCAAAACAATATCCTCCTAGATATGTTTTTCTGACTTTTTTAGTGCAGGAAGTACATCTTATTGTTCCAGTAAAATGAAAAGAAATTTCTTTTCCAATTAAAGATTGTATATCTAAATATTGATAAGTTTGTTCATCACTATTATAAAGCGGCAATGAGTAATTAGCATTGTTATTATCATCTAATGTCGTTTTCATTTTTCTGATTTCTCCTTGCATAATATTCTCTTTGGAACTAAATAATTAAAACTAAAAATTAGGCTAAACCAATTAAATCCTATTTCGGCATTAATAAAGCATTCCGACCATGGTTGCAGTCATCATACAAGCTAAGGTTCCAGCTATTAAAGCATAAAATCCAAACTTGGCCAGAATAGGACGTTTTTCTGGAGCTAAAGCACCAATTCCACCGACTTGAATTCCGATAGAAGCGAAGTTGGCAAAACCACAAAGCACGTATGTTCCCATGATAAGCGACTTAGCTGTTATTTCGTCTTGTAACTGCCCTAAATGCGGATAAGCAACAAATTCATTAATAATGGTTTTCTCGCCTAAAAGTTGACCTATTATTGCAGCGTCTTGCCAAGGTACACCCATGAGCCATGCCACAGGGGAAAGGAGGTAGCCAACAATAAACTGAAATGACAATCCCTCTGAATTTCCCCAACTTACGAGTAAATTATTTATTCCAGTGTAATAACCGATTTTATGTAAACCATAATTAGCTAGCGCAATAAGTGATACAAAAACGATTAACATTGCTGCTACGTTTACTGCTAATTTTACACCGTCAGAGGTACCGTTTGCTATTGCTTCTAAAGCATTTGAACCTATTCTATCTTGTGATACAGACAAATCCTGGTTAATAGTTTGTGTTTCTGGAACTAATATTTTTGAAAAAACGATTGCCGCTGGCGCACTCATTAAAGAAGCTGTAAGTAAATGTTTTGCAAAGAAAACTTTTTGAACTGGGTCTTCGCCACCAAGAAAACCGATATATGAGGCTAAAACACCTCCAGCAATAGTAGCCATACCACCTGCCATTAAGCACAAAATTTCGCTTTCAGTCATTTTGTTAAGGTAAGGTTTAACGAGAAGTGGTGCCTCCGTTTGGCCCAAGAAAACATTCCCCGCAGCGGATACACTTTCTGCACCGGAAAGCCCCATCAATCGCTTCATGATATATG
The DNA here is from genome assembly GCA_007117355.1 of Lishizhenia sp. GTDB lineage: Bacteria > Bacteroidota > Bacteroidia > Flavobacteriales_D > Crocinitomicaceae > CSBr16-161. Next base: position 6,266 of record SKGS01000060.1, read on the forward strand.
CCATGGCAAGCACGACTTTTTGAAGTATTCCCCAGTAATAAAGCAAACTAGAAAGGGCTGAAAAGAAAATAACAGATGGCAGAATCCATGTAACAAAATTTTTCACGATAGGAGACATTTCTCCTGTAACCACTGAACCAAAAACAAACATTGCTCCTTCGTGAGCCATATCGACTACTCGCACGAACGCTTTCGAAATAAAATCAAAACCGTATTCAATGAACGGTACTTTTAGAATTAAAATCGCTAATAATGCTTGAAGAACAATTCCTTTCACTACCAATGGCCAGTTGATACGCTTTTTGTTTTTACTAAATAAAAAAGCGATAATAACTAAGCTTAACATTCCGATCAATCCACGCATCAATCCAGAAAAAGAAATACTTCCTTTTAATGTTTTATCTTCTTTAAGATAGGTTAGGTTTCCTCTTTTTCCTTGTAATTCAAGCCTTCCCAAATCTTTAGACACAACTAGTATGGTGTCTATAAGTATAGTGGAATCATTAATTTGTTCTGAAAAAATGAAATTATTATCAAAATATTTAATTGTACCGCTGGATAAATCAGTGAGCAGACTGTCCGTATTTTTGAAAGTCAGGTTGGTAGTATCAATGGATAGACTAAAGGTTCTGCGATACCAGTTGTCGTAATCTGGATTTACTTCTTGATTGGCATTAACTGTTTCTGCACAAACAATTAATGTGACAATAAGTAGTAAACTAACTTTTAGTTTAAGAAGTGCGTCGATTAATTTCATCGCGTAGTTTTGAGGCAAGTTCGTAGTCTTCGTTCTCTATAGCGGCATTTAATTTTTGCTCTAATTCTTTAAGGCTAGACTCAGCAAGCTCGTCAGAGGCTTCCTTTTTCTTTTCATCAGAGAACTCCTCAGGTGTGTAGGAAGCATCATCGGTTTCATCAATTTTAATTCCAGCTATACCAATGATATTCTCATAAGTGTATATCGGTGCTTGAAAACGCAATGCAATGGCAAGCGCATCTGATGTTCGAGAGTCAATTTCTCGAACAACACCATTTTGTTCGCAAACGAGTTTAGCATAAAAAATACCTTCATGAAGTTTGTATATAATTACTTCGCTAACTTTAATTCCATAAGCACCTGCAAAGCTTTTAAATAAGTCATGGGTTATTGGCCGAGAAATTTTTATGTTTTCCTTTTGTATTGAAATGGCGTGGGCCTCAAATGTTCCAATTATTATTGGTAATCTTCTATCTCCACCTACCTCATCCAGCACCACTGCGTAAGCTCCTGATTGGGTTTGACTAAATGATAATCCTAAAACTTCGAGTTCTACCTTCTTCATGCTAAGAATTCAACGCTTTTATTTTATAAAATAATTAGGGAGACAATTTTGCCTCCCTAATTTGGAATCGCTTTGTAAAATTACGATTTATTCTGTTTCCTTAATTAGCTGCTTTGAATTTTTTTACAGCTTCGGTTAATCTTGGCAGTACTTCGAAGGCATCACCAACAATTCCATAGTCAGCAGCTTTGAAGAATGGCGCTTCTTCGTCGGTATTTATCACAACAATCGTTTTAGAACCGTTCACACCTGCTAAATGTTGTATTGCTCCTGAAATTCCAGCTGCAATGTATAAGTTTGGACGAATAGCAACACCAGTTTGACCTACGTGCTCGTGGTGAGGTCTCCAACCTATATCTGCAACTGGTCTTGAACAAGCAGTTGCTGCTCCAAGTGCACCTGCTAAATCCTCTACAATACCCCAGTGCTCTGGACCTTTTAGACCTCTACCAGCTGAAACAACTAATTCTGCTTCTGGCAAAGGAATACTTCCTTCTGGTTTTTTCGTTGCTTTAACAGTAATCGCTGCTTCTCCAACTTCTCCATTAAACTCTTCGATAGCAGCACTTCCACCAACTTGCTCTGGTTGGAAAGAATTTGGTAATAAAGAAATAATCTTTACATCTGTTTTTACCTCTACATAACCGAATGCTTTTCCTGAAAAAACATTTACTCTTACTTTACCATCAGTAGGAACATCTGTAGCACCTGCTACCAATCCTGCCTTTAAGCGAACAGATAATCTTGGAGCAACAGCTTTACCCACTAAATCATTTGAGAACACAATTGTTTTTGCACCAGTAGAAGTAGCTGCTTTCGCTACTAATTTAGTCAATTGTTGTTCATCTGAACCATTAAAAGAACGGTCAATTAATATTTTTTCAGCTCCATAGTTGCCTAATTCCGCTAAAACATCATCTCCCGCTGAACCATTCGTTACAACCGTAACATTTCCTATTTTCTTTCCATATGTAACAGCTTCAAGTGCGTTTTTCGCAATCTTTCCGTCATTACTATTTATATATACTAAAACTGACATATTTAATATCTTTTAAATTATCTAAAACCGATTAAATTACTTTCGCTTCATTGTGTAACAACTCCACTAACTCGTCCATGTTTGACGGGTCAATCATTTTTACAGCTGACTTCGGTGCTGGTAAATCGTAAGCAACAAATGAAGTTTGTGCAGCTGGTTGAGAAGATGCAACCACATTTAAAGGCTTTGTTCTTGCAGCCATAATTCCTCTCATGTTAGGAATTCTTTGTTCTGCCATACCTTTTGAAGCGCTCACCACTGTAGGTAATGAAACTTCTACTTCTTGTGTTCCGCCAACTATCTCTTTTTCTAGTTTTGCAGTAGAACCATCAACATCTAACTTCGTTGCTAAAGAAACAAATGGAAGATCCAAGTGCTCGGCAATCATTCCACCAATTTGAGAACCATTATAGTTGATAGTCTCTTTTCCTGTTAATATTAAGTCAAAACCTTTGTCCTTTGCGTAATTTGCAATTTCTGCTGCTACTTGAAATGCATCAACTGGTTCCGCATCTATTCTCACCGCATCGTCAGCACCAATAGCTAATGCTTTTCTGATAGTAGCGTCGTCCGCAGCTGTACCAACTGTAATGGTTGTTACAGAACCACCTATGGATTCTTTTAACTCTAAACCTCTCACGAGTGCGTACCACTCATCATAAGGGTTTACAATAAACTGAACACCAGTTTCGTCAAATTTAGTATTACCATCTGTAAAACCAATCTTTGAAGTAGTATCTGGAGCTTTACTGATACAAACAAGTATTTTCATTTTAATTTATTTTGAATTATTTGGTATGCCACAAAAATAGAAAAACAATTTGTTTAAACACTAAAAAATACAATGTATGCATACTATTTTTTATGACTTTTTTGAATTGTTGACAAATTTTTGGAGACGTTGGGATATTGAGAGGTTAAGATGTTAAGATTTTTAGACTGTAAGACGATAGCATCTCGATAAACTCGATGACCAACGTTAGATGTTAGACGTTTGCAAATCCTTAGCGGTTTATTCCACGCCTTGCTTTTCCGCTAAGGATTTGAAGCTAAATCAATAAACTCGATAACCAAACTAGACTAAAGATAGAAGAATTTATAAATGTTTCGAATGAAACTTTAAGTACGTAAAAATTTTATGTGGTAAGGTTATAATTTTGAAAAAAGTTTTAAAAATATGAAGCGAAATGAATTTTTAAAAAAGGGTCTTTTAGCAGGAACAGGTTTAGGATTGGTATCTGTATTAGACGCTTCACCTTCTCTTGATATTACGCTAAAGCGAGTATGTATTTACGATAACTATATTCGAGGTCTCTCGCATTATCCAAAGGAAGTAAATGCTATCGATTGGAAAGCACCTCTAGAAACGATCATAGTACGTGAATCAAATAATAACCCGATTTATTAACTTCACTTCGATAAACTCAGTGTATCACGTTGAGGTCGCAAGTGGTATGCTGCGATGCCCTGAGTTTGCCGTAGGGAACTTGTTGAAGTGCTCGGTTCATGTATTTAATTTTGAAAGTTTTTAACCATAATTATTCGTTGATTAAACGGTCTGTATTTGGTTATTGTGACAAAAGTCACGCTATGAACAATTCATTTTATTGAACTTTGCACTCAGATTTATAACAAATAATACAATACATTTGAAATTAATATCATGAAGGCTAGTAGTTTGATGCATAAATATTTGCCAATTTTAGAATGGCTACCAAATTATAAAAAAACAAATTTATCTGGAGATTTATCTGCGGGTATTACAGTTGGAATCATGCTTATTCCTCAAGGTATGGCATATGCTATGCTCGCTGGTTTAGAACCTATTCATGGGCTCTATGCTGTAACGATTCCACTTATTTTATATGCGATATTTGGAACGTCTCGTCAACTTGCAGTTGGACCTGTAGCAATGGTATCGCTTTTAACAGCAGCAGGAATTGGCGCATTAAATCCTTCCTCACCAGAACAATACTTACTGTTCGCACTCACATTGGCATTTCTGGTTGGTCTTATTCAGTTTGGAATGGGAGTCCTACGTTTTGGCTTTGTTGTAAACTTTCTTTCTCATCCTGTCATTAATGGTTTTACTTCAGCGGCAGCTATTATTATTGGTTTAAGTCAAATTAAACATTTGTTTAAAATTGATTTACCACGAAGTGAACATATTCAAGATATGTTGGTAGGGATATTTCATACAATTGGTGATACCCATTGGATTACTTTTGGAATTGGTGTTCTTGGAATTGTAATAATTAAATTTGGTAAAAAAATCCACAAAAGTTTACCTACACCGCTGATTGCAGTGGTTGTTGGAATTTTATTGGTTTGGGGATTTGACCTAACAAATTCAGGTGTGTTAGTGCTTGGGGAAGTACCTTCTGGTCTTCCTACGCTATCTAGTCCTTCTTTTGACATGGATACTTGGAGCACTTTACTTCCCATCGCTATTACCATTTCTTTAGTTGGATTTGCAGAAAGTTTCGCAGTAGCAAAAACAATTCAAGGAAAGCATAAGAATTACAAACTTGACGCAAATCAGGAACTTATTGGATTGGGTATGGCAAACTTTGGAGCAGCCTTTTTCAAAGGATACCCTGTAACTGGTGGTTTTTCAAGAACAGCTGTAAACGACCAGTCAGGTGCAAAAACCGCATTAGCGTCTATATTTAGTGTTATCTTAATTGTGTTAACACTACTTTTCTTTACACAATTATTCTATTATTTACCAAATTCAATTTTGGCGGCTGTTGTGCTTGTCGCCGTATCTGGTTTGATAGATTTCAAAACACCAAAGCAATTATGGAAGAAAGACAGAACAGATTTTCTACTTTTAATGGCTACTTTTTTAATTACACTTACACTTGGAATAGAAATAGGAATAATTTCAGGTATGTTACTTTCTTTGATTGCAATGATTTATAGAGCTTCAAATCCTCATATCGCTAGATTGGGAAGGGTGCCTGGATCACAGGTTTTTAGAAATGTGAATCGTTTTTCAAATCTAGAAGACAGAAAAGATTTATTGGTAATAAGAATTGATGGTCCTATTTATTTCGCAAATGTTGCTTTCGTCAAAAAACAATTAGAGCAATGGGTGGAAGATAAAAGGAGTGAGTTAAAGACCATCGTATTAAACTTTGAAAGTATTACCTCGCTAGATAGTTCTGGGGCGCATGAGTTAGAGGACTGGATTAAAGATTGGAGAGCTGCTGGATTCAATACGTGCATTACAAGTGCAAAAGGTCCCGTTAGAGATGTTTTGTATAGATGGAATATTCATAAGTTAATTGGAGAGGACAATATTTTTATCGACGACAGTTCAGCCATTGATTTTTATGACAATAATAACAAGGAAAGAATCGAAAAATTAGCATCGTATGCTCATCAACGCAAAGAAAGTTAATCATATTATTCCATCTCAATTAGGTGTTCTATCTGGAAGCTGTGAAATAAACTGTTTCACTTTTTTTGAATCGCCTTTAAAGGGAATTCTTTGCGTTTTTCTATCCAACGTGGTAATTTGGATAAAACTATTACCTGAAGGAAATAGGAGTTCTTGTAATGGTCGGAAAATCAATGTATAACTATCGTGTTTTTCAAGTTCATAATATGCGAAATGAATATCATTAAAGTCGATTATTTGTTTTTTCGTGATGGAGTAAAAGTAATTTTTTTGTATTACGATTAGCTTATTGTTTTCAATAGTCAATTCTGTGCATTTAAATGTTACTATTTCTACAAAAATAAAAAACACAAGAATTGCGAAAATCAAGGCTAAAAAAGTATTAAAATCAGTGATTAATTTATAAAGTAACCAAAGTGCAATCAAACCCAAAACGTTATGTTTTTGGATAGGTCTTTTTTTAGATTCAATGGTTTGAATACTTGCCATTTTCATTTATAGTTTGAGCTATTCCAATCTGTAATTTATTGGAATTCTGCACCTAGCTCTAACGTATTCATTTTGATGCATCGCAGGGTTCCAATTGGGCATAGCTCTAATCACTCTTAGCGTTTCAGCGTCAATTAATGGACCAGCTTTTTTAAGGATTTGAGGACAAGTTAAACGACCATCTTTTTCAACAATGAACTCAACAAAAACTTTACCTGTTTCATTGCGTTCCAGAGCTTCAGTAGGGTAGGAGATATTATTAACTAAAAAAGATTGCATATCTCCGTCAAAAGTAGCTTCTCGATTTCCGGGTTCGTTTAGGTCTCTGGTTACAGAATCACCGATATCTATATCTTCAAAAGTTCTGATTTTACAGTTGTTTTCTTTGAGGAATTGTTCTTCAAATTCAGCGTTCGGGTAAATCATGAACTCTAAAAGAATACCATTTTTGCTTTTGGGACCTAACTTTCGAATAGCTGGTATATAATTTTCTTTTCCTGCCGTAGCATTAATTGCTATATTTTTTTTGTACTTCAAAACGGCTCGACCTTGGTCATTTAATCGTACTTTTTTGATTGGAGAATTGTCAATTTTCACAGCGATTTCGCATTTAGCACAAGCTGTATTCGTGTAAGCATCAGTAACCTCAATTCGAACTGTTTTAGCATGTGTCAAAGAGGTGAGGGTTAGTGAAATAACAAGTACTAGTAATAAGCGATTCATTTTTGTTTTTTTTGTAAACTTAAATTGTTTTGCTAAAAGCAAGACACGAAGTTAATAATTTTGAAATAAGACATAGCGATTTTAAGCACTTGTTACAGAGCAAATGCATTAAAAATGATATTTCTTTAGCGAGAGGTGGGTTAGGGTAACGGTCAGAATATAAAATACTTGCAAAGAAGTTTTTCGATTAAGGACGCGCCTTTATATTTTTTTGAAGATGAAAAGAACTGAAATTCGTTAATAATGGCGGAAGTTCCGCAGCTTGCCGGAGGAAATCACCGACATTATCGAATTTCAGGAATGGAATCAATAAAAAATATACAGCGCTAGACTTTTTTGTTTACTTTTTTTGGCAATGAAAAAAAAGTAAAAAAGTAAATCTTAGCAAAAGATAATAATCACAAAATAATAGTTTTATATGGATGAAATTAATAATACATAGGTAAATGTGTTTACCCTAGCACTTGTTAACGTTCTTTCGTGTAAAACCTTTTAAAAAATTAAAGATTTCTTGTTGGTTTGTTTAGTAATTTTGTTAGGTTAGGAACAAGCATAAAAAATCAGCAACTATGGCAGAGAATAATTACACGGAAGATAATATACGGTCACTCGATTGGAAAGAGCATATTCGCTTGCGTCCTGGGATGTATATTGGGAAGCTAGGTGATGGTGCTTCTGCTGATGACGGTATTTATATTCTCTTAAAAGAAGTAATTGACAACTGTATCGATGAATTTGTCATGGGCAATGGAAAAAAAATCATTGTCAAAGCAAAAGATGGAATGATTTCCGTTCGCGATTATGGTCGTGGTATTCCTTTAGGTAAAGTAGTGGATGTTGTTTCTAAAATTAATACAGGAGGAAAATATGATTCTAAAGCCTTTAAAAAGTCCGTTGGTTTAAATGGAGTTGGTACAAAAGCAGTAAATGCATTGAGTTCCCATTTTATGGTATATTCTGTTCGTGATGGCAAAATGCGAAAAGCTTCTTTTAAACGAGGAGAGCTTGTAGAGGAGTCCAAAGAATTAGATACTGATGAGGTAAATGGCACTTATGTAGAGTTTTATCCAGATGAGCAAATCTTTAAGAAATTTGTTTTTAAAAAACCATACATCGACAAGATGTTGTGGAATTATTGTTATTTAAATAGAGGGCTTTCCATCTATTTTAATGGTGAAAAATTTATGTCCAAAGATGGACTTAAAGACTTGTTAGAAAACAATATTGATGGTGACCCGCTTTATCCTATCATTCATTTAGAAGGCGAGGATATTGAAGTAGCATTTACACATGGAAGAACTTATGGAGAAGATTATTATTCTTTCGTAAACGGACAACATACAACTCAAGGGGGAACACATCAAAGTGCTTTCCGGGAGGCAGTTGCTAAAGTGATAAAAGACTTTTTTAACAAGAACTATGAGTCTTCGGATGTTCGTCAGTCCATCGTTGCAGCCGTTGCCGTGAAAGTGGTTGAACCAGTTTTTGAATCACAAACTAAAACGAAATTAGGTTCGCAAGAAATAGAGCCAGGAGGTAAATCTATGCGTGCTTTTATCAACGATTTTTTAAAAGTTAAACTGGATAATTTTTTACACAGAAACCCGGATGTTGCGGAGATTATCGAACGTAAAATCAAACAGTCGGAGAAAGAACGTAAAGAATTATCAGGAATTAGAAAATTAGCACGTGAAAGAGCGAAAAAAGCAAGTCTTCACAATAAAAAATTGAGAGATTGCAGGGTTCACTTAACGGATTTAAAAAACGATAGAAGAGAGCAAACAACCTTATTTATCACAGAGGGAGATAGTGCGAGTGGTTCAATTACAAAGTCTCGTGATGTCAATACGCAAGCTGTTTTTTCACTTCGGGGTAAGCCACTAAATTCTTATGGACTTACTAAAAAAGTGGTTTATGAAAATGAAGAGTTCAACCTTATTCAAGCAGCTTTAGACATTGAAGAGGACATGGATAATTTACGCTACAATAAAATTGTGATAGCAACAGATGCCGATGTGGATGGAATGCACATTCGCATGTTACTGTTGACTTTTTTCCTTCGTTTTTTCCCTGATTTAGTGAAAAGAAATCACGTTTACGTTTTACAAACTCCTTTGTTCAGAGTTCGAAACAAGAAAAAAACAATCTATTGTTACTCAGATGAAGAGCGTCAACGTGCGGTGAGTGAACTAGGAAAGAATGCAGAAATAACCCGATTTAAAGGGTTGGGGGAAATATCTCCCGATGAATTCAAAAACTTTATAGGTGAAGACATTCGACTTGAACCAGTCTTATTAACCAAAGGTGCGTCTATTGAAGATATTCTAGAGTTTTTCATGGGTAAGAATACGCCAAATCGCCAAGAATTTATCATGGACAACCTTCGTGTGGAAAAAGACTTGGAGGAAGAATTATTAAAAGAAGCGAACCAAAATTTAGATAAAGCATCGTAATTATGGCAGAAGAGGAAGAACCATTAGAAGAAAATACAGACGACACGCAGGATAGTCAAGGTGCTAATAACGAAATTTCTGAGGATGAGAATATTATCCCACTTAGTGGATTGTATGAAAATTGGTTTCTGGATTATGCTTCTTACGTAATATTAGAACGTGCCGTTCCTGGGTTATTTGATGGACTAAAGCCTGTACAGCGAAGGATTCTTCATTCCATGAAAGAAATGGAAGATGGTCGCTATAACAAAGTGGCTAATATCATCGGGAACACCATGAAATATCATCCTCATGGTGATGCGTCTATTGGTGATGCTTTGGTTCAACTTGGACAAAAGGACTTGTTGATTGACTGTCAAGGAAACTGGGGGAATACGCTCACCGGTGACTCCGCAGCGGCTGCTCGTTACATTGAAGCAAGACTGTCAAAATTTGCTCTACATGTTGCTTTCAATAATAAAACTACCAATTGGCTAGCAAGTTACGACGGTAGAAATAAGGAACCAGAAAATTTACCAGTAAAATTCCCTTTGTTATTAGCACAAGGAGCAGAAGGTATTGCGGTAGGTATGGCGTGTAAAATTTTGCCACATAATTTTATCGAATTAATTGATAACTCTATCAATCATTTACGAGGTAAGAAAGTTGAGATTTTCCCCGATTTCCAAACGGGTGGAATGGCCGATTTCACTAATTATAACGATGGATTGAGAGGAGGAAAAGTTCGTGTTCGTGCTAAAATCAATAAAATTGATAACAAAACTCTAACCATAACTGAAATTCCTTTTGGAACGAATACGAGCAACTTGATTGATTCTATTCTTCGTGCAAACGATAAAGGAAAAATAAAGATTAAAAAAATTGAAGATAATACTGCGCAAGAAGCAGAAATTATGATTCATTTAGCAACTGGTGTTTCTCCCGATAAAACGATTGATGCACTTTATGCTTTTACCGATTGTGAAATTTCTATATCACCAAATTCAAGTGTAATTGATGGGGATACGCCAAAATTTTTAGGTGTTACTGAAATTTTAAAGCACAACACAGACAATACAGTTCAATTACTCAAACTTGAATTAGAAATTCGAAAAGGAGAACTGGAAGAGCAATGGCATTTTAGTTCATTAGAAAAAATCTTTATCGAAGAAAAAGTCTATAGTTTAATCGAAGAAGAGGAAACTTGGGAAGGAGTAATAAGTGCCATAGATAATGGTTTAAAACCTCATATTGCACATTTGAAAAGAGAAGTTACCCACGACGATATTGTTCGATTGACTGAGATAAAAATTAAGCGAATCTCCAAGTTTGATGCATTTAAGGCGGATGAATTAATTAAAAAAATTGAAGATGAATTAGCCGAAATAGCTCACAAGTTAGAGAATTTGGTCGAACATGCAATTGAGTACTTTAAAGACTTGAAAAAGCGATTTGGTGAAGGTAAAGAACGTAAAACAGAAATAAAAATTTTTGATACAATCGCTGCTAGCAAAGTAATTATTGCTAACGAGAAACTTTACGTTGATAAAAAAGAAGGTTTTATTGGGTTCAAATTGCGTAAAGCAGAATATGTCCAAGACTGTTCCGATATTGACGACATCATCATTTTCTTCGATACAGGAAAAATGATGGTAACAAAAATAGCGGACAAAAAGTTTGTTGGGAAAGGAATTCTTCATGCAAGTGTTTGGAAAAAAGGCGATAAAAGAACCATTTACCATGTTATCTATTCAGATGGTAAAAATGGACCGAGCTACATGAAGCGTTTTTTCGTGAATTCCATTACACGAGACAAAGAGTATGATTTGACTAATGGAAAAAAAGGTTCACAATTACATTACTTCGCTTGTCACCCGAATGGCGAAAGGGAAGTGGTACAAGTGCAATTGCGTCCTAGAACCCATTTGAAGAAACTGCGTTTTGATATTGACTTAGGAGAGCAACTTATAAAAAGTAGAACAGCTAAAGGTAATTTAGTTACCAAGGAGGTCGTTGCAAAAATCACTCAAAAAGATGTTGGGGGCTCAACTTTGGCTGCACGAAAAATTTGGTATGATGAGGTCGTTGGTCGCTTAAACGATGAGCAACGTGGTAAATACCTAGGACAATTTAGAGGTGAAGATAAAATCCTTACACTTTATAAATCAGGCGAATACCGACTTTCGAGTTTTGATTTAGCAACACATTTTGATGATGATATGTTTCATATTGAAAAATGGCATCCTGAAAGACCAATTTCAGTTGTTTACTTCGATGGTGAAAAAGAAATTCATTTTGTGAAGCGTTTTATATGCGAAGTAACAACGGATAAAAAAGTTCCATTCATCAGTGAATCTGAAGGAAGTTATCTGGATGTTGCTACAACAGCTTATAAGCCAACGATTAAAATTGTGTTTAATAAACTTTTAAAAGCTACTAAAAACCTACCAGATAAGGAGGTGCGCTTAGATGAGTTTATTGATGTAAAAGGTTTGAAAACACAAGGTAATCAACTTACAAAACTTAAAGTAAAAGAAGTTGTTTTAGCACATTCGATTGAAGGGGATGAACCTTGGCCAGACGAGGAAAAAGAAAAAGAAAATGCTTCAGAGGAAAACAACGAAGCAACAGAAGAAACCGATAGCTCGACAGAAGGAAATGAAGCTAATTCAAAAGAGGAAAAAGACTCACCTGATGACGACAGTAATTCAGGTAAAGAGAACGCTGAATCCAAAGAGGAGAGTATGGAAGAAAAATCCGAAAATCAAAAAACAGCTGCTCCTCGTTCTCTTAATTCAAGACGTCCACAGATAGAATTGGAAAAGGATAAACCCGCTCATGAAATAGTTTGGGATTTAACTAAAGCAAAACAAGGAAATCGCAGAAGAAGAAAAGGCCCTGATGATGATTCACAACCAAAACTATTTGATTTGGAATAAGTAATTTATAACTGAAATGTCAAGTTTAAAGGAGCTAAAAAGTGAATTGCTAAAGGCTGCAAATCCCGAAAAAGCCATTGGTGCGGCGAAATATTTTCAAGCAAAACCAGGTGGTTATGGTGAAGGAGATTTGTTTCATGGAATTTCTGTTCCTCATCAACGCAAAATCGCTAAAAAATATTTTCAAACGATTGATTTTTCTGATATTCTCCAATTATTGTGCTCTGATTTTCATGAGGAGAGACTAACAGCCATTTTTATACTAGTCTATAAATTTGAAAAATCGAAATCCGATTTGGAGATAAAAAAGATAGTTGAAGCATATCTCGAACATACTGATTTTATTAATAATTGGGACTTAGTAGATTCATCAGCGCATAAAATTATTGGTCCTTATTATGAAGATAAGCCTAGAACAAAACTTTTTGAATTGGCACATTCTAAGAACTTATGGGAACAACGAATTGCAGTTATTTCTACATTCTATTTTATCAAAAAGGATGATTTTTCTGATGCACTAAAAATGGCAAAGGAATTATTGCATCACAAGCACGACTTGATGCATAAAGCGATTGGTTGGATGTTACGTGAGATTGGTAACAGAAATCTGCAGGTGTTATTACAGTTTTTAAATGAGCACTATCTTGATATGCCAAGAACAATGCTGCGTTATGCGATAGAAAAGTTTGAAGAAGGCTTGCGACAAGATTATTTAAAAGGAAAAATAGCTTAACTTAGCAACATGGCAGGTAATTCGATTGGGAAAATTCTTACACTCACAACTTTCGGTGAGTCACACGGTGAAGCGATAGGAGGGGTTATTGATGGTTTACCCGCTGATATTGAAATTGATTTTGAAAAAATTCAAAAGGAACTAGACAGACGCAAACCGGGTCAGTCTAAAATTGTAACACAGCGAAAAGAAGCCGATAAAGTTCAATTTTTATCTGGATTTTATGAAGGAAAGACAACAGGTACTTCGGTTGGTTTTGTATTGTATAATGAAGATCAAAAAACTAAGGACTACGACCATTTAAAAACAGCTTTCCGACCTTCTCATGCCGATTTTACTTATCAATCAAAGTATGGCAATCGCGATTTTAGGGGAGGAGGTCGCTCAAGTGCAAGAGAAACAGCTTGCCGTGTTGTTGCTGGAGCAATTGCAAAGCAAATTCTTGCCAAATTAGGGATAGATATTTTCGCTTATGTTGACCAAGTAGGGGATATTAAACTTCCTGAAAAGAGTGAAATAAATCGTTCTTTTATCGAAAAAAATCCTGTACGTTGTCCAAATGAGGAATATACAGAAAAAATGGAATCATTAATTCAGGTAACTAAAAAACAAGGGGATACAATTGGCGGTTGTATTTCATCTGTGATATCGGGCGTTCCTGTTGGATTTGGAGAACCAGTTTTCGATAAGTTACATGCCGACCTTGGAAAAGCAATGCTCTCGATTAATGCAGTTAAAGGATTTGAATATGGTTCTGGTTTTAAGGGAGCTAGCATGAAAGGTTCGGAACACAACGATTTATTCAATAAAGACTTTTCTACGAAAACTAATTTTAGCGGTGGAATTCAAGGCGGAATCTCCAACGGTGAGGATATCTATTTTCGTGTAGCTTTTAAACCGGTTGCAACGATTATTCAAGAGCAAGATTCGTATGATACAGAAGGAAATAAAATAGTGTTAAAAGGTAAAGGCAGACACGATCCATGTGTTGTTCCCAGAGCAGTCGTCATTGTAGAATCAATGGCTGCATTAGTTCTTTTAGACCATTATTTACGAAATAAAACAACCCATTTGTAATGGAAGACAACAAGAAACAATCTAAAAAAAAGAAACTGGCTTTGCATTGGAGAATTCTTCTAGGTATGCTTGCAGGTGTTGTTTTTAGTTTAGTATTAGTTGCCACACCTTGGGGAAGCGAGAAGATCACTATTTTACAAGGGGGTAAAGAACTTGAACTTTCGAATGCTAATCATTTCGTTCGCAACTGGATTAAACCATTTGGGAATATGTTTATCAATTCACTTAAATTGATAGCTGTTCCATTGATATTGGCTTCATTGATTAAAGGTGTTGCAGATTTAAAGGATATTTCTAAATTGTCAAAAATGGGTCTGCGAACCGTTGGTACTTATGTTGGTACAACCTTAGTAGCCGTTTCGATTGGATTGATAATGGTAAATCTGATTCAGCCGGGAACGACCATTTCAGAAGATACAAGAGAGGAATTAATGTCGAATTTCAGTGCCGATGCTGGCTCCAAAATTTCTGCAGCAGAAGAACAAAGAGAATCTGGACCTTTAAGGGCATTGGAAGATTTAATTCCTAATAATATATTTTTTGCAGCTTCAGATAACGGAAATATGTTGCAAGTAATCGTTTTTGCCATTTTTTTTGGCATCGGTTTAATCTTGATTCCAGAAGAGAAATCGAAACCAGTTCTTGCTTTTTTCGACGGATTTAATGAGGTGATTTTAAAATTGATTGACTTAATCATGATGGTTTCTCCTTATGGAGTTTTTGCATTGCTTGCTGCGCTAGTAGTTGAAGCACCAAGCCAAGATTTATTTTTTGCGCTATTGTGGTATGCTGTTAGCGTAATTGCCGGTTTGGTGTTAATGGTAGGATTTTATGTCATGTTGGTTCGGATTTTTACGAAAAAAACACCTAATTTTTTCTTGAAAGGTATTTCTCCAGCACAGCTGCTAGCTTTTAGTACAAGTTCTTCCGCAGCTACACTCCCTGTAACTATGGAGAGAGTAGAAGAAAACCTCGGTGTGGATAAAGATGTTACAAGTTTCGTTTTACCAATAGGCGCAACGATAAATATGGATGGTACGAGTCTTTACCAAGCGGTTGCTGCTGTTTTTATTGCTCAAGCTTTTGGGATGGACTTATCTTTTGCAGCCCAATTGGGGATTATTGCCACTGCTACATTAGCCAGTATTGGTTCTGCTGCTGTTCCAGGTGCAGGAATGGTAATGCTTGTTATTGTACTTGCTCAAGCAGGAATTCCTGAAGCAGGTCTAGCATTAATTTTTGCAGTTGATAGACCCTTAGATATGTTACGAACATCAGTAAATGTAACTGGTGACGCCGCAGTTTCTATGTTAGTTGGAAAATCTTTCGGTAAGTTAAATTAAAAAAAGAAAAGTCCTTGGTCGCCATATTTCTTTATTAGCAAAAAATCGAGTAAGTGGCGTCTCTCCCTTTGGAGAGCCTGTCCCGACAGGAACTTGTCGGGAGAGCTGGAGGGAGGAACCTACCGAAGTAAGACGAGGGTATTTCAATATTGAAGGATGAAAATAATTAAAAAGTTTTTTCTTAACGATGTTTTTGAGTGAAAAGCCACTACTGTCAAAGTAATAAAGTTTCCATAAAACTTCTTTTCGTTTATTTTTTCTATTAAAATTATTTCCTTAACTTAGGGAAATAAACACCTAGATTATGACAACAAAAGAAATGGGCGACTTGGGCGAGAAATTCGCTGTAGAGTATTTAAAATCAAAAGGTTTTACTATCGTGCAAACAAATTATCGATTTGGAAAGAACGAAATTGATATCATAGCAGAGGACAAAGACGATTTTGTTTTTGTTGAAGTAAAAACGAGACAAACAGCCGAAATTGGTGAACCATGGCGAGCAGTAACAAAAGCAAAACAACGACAAATAATAAAATGCGCCCATAATTACATTATCACTAAAGACCTCTATGTAAATAGTCGTTTTGATATTGTATCAATAGTAATTAACGGATATGGTACAAGGATAGAGCATATTGAACACGCTTTTATTGCATGTTAAGATGAATTGAAATTATTGCTTTTTTTCTATTTCAATGAACCAATTCCTGCGTCAATGCCAATTATTTGTCCTGTAATATTTTTTCCTTCTTTACTCACTAATAATTTGGCTAAAGCTGCAACCTCATTTGGTTGTAAAAATGTTTTCATCGGATGTCGTTCGGCAGTTGCTTCACGTGACTTTTCGTTACGCAATAAATGTGCAGCCAAATTTGTATCTGTTACAGTTGGGGCGATACAGTTTACATTAATTGATGGAGCAAACTCAGCAGCAAGTGATTTTGTTAATCCCTCTACAGCGGATTTGGCAGCAGCAACAGAGGCATGGAAAGGCATTCCTATTTTAGACGCAACAGTACTGAAAAGAACAATCGAACCATTGTTTCTTTTTAAGTCTCTATGATATTTTTTAATAACTTTTACCGCACCAATAACATTGATGTTGAAATCATTCAAGAAATCATCTTCTTTTAAACTACCAATAGGTTTTAAATTTATAGAACCAGGGCAATAAATAACGCTATCCAAGTTTTCTAATTCTGGTAATTCATCACTTAGCACATCTAATGCATAAAAAGTCGCATTACTTGGTATTTCATTTGATTCATTACGTGCAAAAATAATTTTTTCATCATCATAAGGTAGATGTTCAGCAATTGATTTTCCTATACCTTTTGTACCTCCTACGATTAAGTGTTTCATATTTCATATTTCACTTAAAACACATGATAAAATCCTTTGTTTTAAAAACATAAAAAAAGCTTGATGAATTGTCACCAAGCTTTGAAATGTTTCGTTTATTCAGCTTTATTCTTCCACCTGTGCTTTAATCGTAACTTTTTGACTCTGTGAAGGAATATTAGCAGAAACAGTAACTGTTTTGTTAATTGCTTGTCCTGCTTGTCCTTTATTTGAAGTGAAAGTTACCTCAAGCTCCCCAGTTTCACCAGGAAGAATTGGTTCCTCCGGTTTTTTTGGAACTGTACATCCACAAGAGGCTTGCGCATCATTAATAATTAGTGGTTTGTCACCAGTATTTGTAATAATAAAAGTTTTTGAGACAGGAGTCTCTTTAGCAATCACTCCGAAATCATGAACAGTAGGTTCAATTTTCATCGTAGTCTCATTTGCTTTTCTTTCTTTTTCTTTAGCTTCTAATTCCAAACGGCGTTTTTCAGCTTGCTCTCGAAGCTCTTCTTCTGATGCTGACCCAGCAGCTAAATTAGAAGTAGCATTTTCTCCAGTAGGATTAAGTTTTACCGTTTCTTCATTATTACATCCAAGCAAAAGAAAAAATGTCGCCAAAAAATATACTGTCTTCTTCATAAGTTTGATTTTAGTTTTGTCGGTATAAATTTATATTTTTCTTTTAGTTTAACACAATTTTAGCTCAATTAAAATGAATTATTAGTCAAACTAGCTCAGTTCCCATTCTTTGATCTTATTTTAACTCTCCACGCCGATAAGATTAGAATTAACCGGTTTCCATTACCTCAAGTTTAGTGTTGGTCATTGAGTTTAGTACATCCTTAGCGGACGAGTAAGGCGTGATATAAACCGATAAGGATTATGAGCGTCTTAACATCTTAATATCTTAACGTCTTAACATCCTAAAATCCCCCAATCTAAAATCCTCCAATCTAAAATCCCCCAATCTAAAATCCCTCAATCCCTCAATCCCTCAATCTAAAATCCTCCAATCCCTCAATCCCCCAATCTAAAATCCTCCAATCTAAAATCCTCCAATCCCTCAATCCCCCAATCTAAAATCCTCCAATCCCTCAATCCCCCAATCTAAAATCCTCCAATCTAAAATCCTCCA
>SKGS01000201.1 GCA_007117355.1 Lishizhenia sp.
AAGCGATTTTAGCGGTTCCATTAAAAGAGACGGCGCTGAAATACCAAAAGTATTTTGAAAACCAAACCAACCCACGGTTGAAAATTGACACTGCGGTGATTATATCGAACTCCGATACACGGCAAGATCATGAAGATGTACACGAAGAAACGACTTCCGAGGTGCAGCAGTACTTTAAAAAAATTAATGCACGCTATGGTTCAGTAGAAGCGTATGAAGAACAAATGACCAACAAATTTAAAGATGCAGATGATGAAGTCGAATTACTTATCGTTGTTGGAAAATTACTTACTGGTTTTGATGCACCACGTTGTAATACCTTATACATTGCCAAGCCGTTGAAAGAACATGGTTTATTGCAGGCCATTGCGCGCGCCAACAGATTGTATGAAGGTAAAGATGTAGGTTACATTGTAGATTATGTTGGGATACTTGGCGATTTAGATAAGGCTCTAACGCAATACAGTGCATTAAAAGATTTTGATGAAAGTGACCTAGAGGGAGCGATTGTTCGCGTAGAAGAAGAATTAAAAAAGATTCCACAATACCACAGTGATGTATGGGATGTGTTTAAAGAGGTAAAAAACAAAAAGGATAACGAAGAAATGGAGCGTTTCTTGGCACCAAAAGATGTGCGCGATAATTTTAGAGAAAAGCTCATTTTGTTTGCCAAAACTCTACAGTCAGGCATGGCAACAGATACGTATTACAAAACGTATTCAGAAGATCGCCAGCGTTTGTTTTTGAAAGATTTAAAATTCTTCCAAGAATTACGCAAATCAGTACAAAATCGTTATGCGGAGAAAATTGATTATAAAGAATACGAAGGCAGGGTAAGAAAACTCTTGGATATGCACGTTGGGGTGGAATCAGTAGAACAAACCACAGAACCGATCAATATTTTTGATGAGGAGCTCTTCAAACAAGAAGTAGAACGAAAGACTGGAACGAAAGCCTCAAAAGCAGATGCGATTGCTCACCGAATGAAAAAAGTCATCACAGAAAAAATGGATGAGGATCCTGTTTTTTATAAAAAGTTTGGAACGCTCATCGATGAAGCCATCAAAGCCTTTTTGGATAAACGAATGACCGAAGCCGAGTACCTGAAACAAATGATGGAGGCGCGCAGTAACTTAATAAAGGGTAGTTTTAGTGGCATTCCTGCCGTTTTACAAGGAAATCCAGAAGCCCGAGCCTTTTATGGAATTGTAAAGGATGTGCTCGCTCGCGAATTACCTTCGTCAGATTTGTCAAAAGTTGATGATGCTTTGACACAAACGGGTATTGATTTATCTCATTTGATTCAACGTCTGGTAATTCGAGACTGGAAGCGCAATGACGATATTCAAAAACAAATGAAAAACGATGTAGAAGACTACCTCTTGGACCATCGAAAGGATTATGGTGTAGAATTAAGTTTCACTCAGCTCGATATAATTTTAGAGGAAGTGATGAAAGTAGCGAGAAACGTATTTTAGGAATGGGAAGTATCAGCTACGGCACAACAAATATTCGCTATTCGGTGGAGTTACGCGATCGTAAAACCATGGCCATTGAAGTTCATCCCGATACTTCCGTTAAAGTCATTGCACCATTAGATGCTACACCAGAAAAAATACAAGCAAAAGTTGAAAAACGAGCCAACTGGATTGCACGTCAACAACGAGCATTTACAGGCAAGCGAAAAACAATTTATCAACCGGAATGGGTAAGCGGTGAAAACATTTATTACCTAGGTCGTCAATACCGTTTAAAGGTAGAAAATGGTGAAAAAAAGGTGAAACTAGCAGGGAAATATTTGTGGGTCTATGTTCCAGATCGCCGTATGAAAAAAGAAATAGAGCGCCTAGTACATGAATGGTACTTGGGATTAGCTCGTAAAAAGTTTCAAGAACGATTAGAACTATTACAACCCATGTTAGAACGCGAGCAGTTGCAAATGAATAGTCTGATTGTGCGTAAACTGGAGAAACGATGGGGCAGTTGCACTCCAAAAGGAAACATTGTAATCAATTCAGAACTCATCAAAGCCCCAATTCATTGTATTGATTACGTATTAATTCACGAGCTCTGCCACCTGAAACACCATCACCACGGTCCAGAATTTTGGAAGTTACTTACCAAGTACTGCCCCGATTGGACAAAAGTAAAAGATAAGCTGGAGGTTTTTTTGGGGTGATTTTTCTTTTCTCTTAGAAATTTTCATTTTTACCCATAAACAATTATAAAATGTATGCATAATTTTTTACATAACGTACGCTATTCACATGATTACTTTTGACAAACAAAAACCAAGTTGCAAAAAATGAAAGGTTGAAGAAATATGATTATTGTTTAATATTTCTTAATTTTGATAAAAGTCATAATTATGAAAGCAGTTTCTATCTCGCTTAATTTTTCAATCTTAATTCTTTTGTTTTCATTGTTTTTCAATTCGATGTTCGCACAAAACCAAGGTGAGAATGATGCAACTTTTAATACCCACGATAATGGATATTATGGAACAGGAATGGGTGTAGGAAATGGTAATGTAGTGGCAATTGAAACATACCCAAATGGTAAAGTAATTGTTGGAGGGAATATATCTCAGGTTAATTCTGTAACGAGACAAGGAATAGCCGTAATCAATCCAGATTTTAGCTTGGATTTATCATTTAATCCTGGATCGGGAATTCAAGGAGGAACGTTTACTAACAGAGTAAGAGTTATAAAACTACTTTCTGATGGTCGATTTTATGTCGGGGGAGATTACCAGTCTTACAATAATGACAATACAAAAAATCACTTATCTAGAGTTTACCCAAATGGAGCAATTGATGTCACATTTGGAGCTTCATCTTCTGGATTTAATGGTGTGGTTCATGATTTAGAAATTCAACCCGACAGCAATTTATTAGTGGCTGGGATTTTCTCTGATTATGATGGACATTACCGAAAGGGTATATGTCGGCTTCTTCCTTCAGGCTTAATTGATCAATCGTTTGATACTGGTCCAATTGGATTTGTTGGAGCTCCAAGATGTATTGCTCTGCAAGATGATGGGAAAATAATTGCAGGGGGTAATTTTTCTGCTTATGGTACCATAAATAGAAGGAATATATTAAGATTAAACAGTGATGGTTCTTTAGACACTTCGTTCCACTCTGGGATTGATGGGTTTAATAATATTGTTCATACAGTTGAAATACAGCCTGATGGAAAGGTTTTGGTAGGTGGTGAGTTCACTAACTACAATGGCACTCCAATTAATGGTATAGCAAGGCTTAATTTAGATGGTAGCCTTGATTCCTCTTTTGATGTAGGAACAGGTACTGGGTTGAATTCTATCGTTTACGATATTAAAATACAGTCAGATGGAAAAATCCTTTTAGGAGGAAGTATCCCAGGTGTTGATGGTTACGACTCCCCCGGTTTAGTGCGCTTGAATGTTGACGGATCAGTAGATAGTACTTTTGTGACAAACGCTTCTTCTCTTGTTACTTCTGTAAATGTTTTAGCAGATGAAAAAATTATGATTGGAGGTTGGTTCTTAGACGTCAACTCTCATTTACGAGGAAAAGTAGCTAGGTTACACTCCAATGGAAGTGTTGACTCAACATTTAACTCAGGAACAGGGTTTAATTCTCGTGTAAACTCATTAATCTTACAAGATGACTTGAAAATAATAGCAGCAGGTTCATTTAGAGGTTTTAATGGAAAAAGACGTTGGGGAATAGCAAGAATGCACCCTGAAGGAGAGATTGATTATTCCTTTAATACAGATGTTGGATTTAATAGTGAAGTATTGAAGATTGTAATGCAGCCAGATAAAAAGGTTATTGCTGGAGGACATTTTGTTGCTTATGATGACGCTCCTTGTAGTAAAATAGCAAGATTAAACCCAGATGGAACAATAGATAATTCGTTTGATATTGGAAGTGGTTTTGATGATTTTGTATCAGATGTGGCACTTCAGCAAGATGGAAAAATTATTGTCGTAGGAAAATTTTCAACCTATAACGGAATATCTGGGATTAACCAAATAGTGCGATTAAATAGCGACGGATCTATTGACAACACCTTCAGTCCCCCTCCTATTCCTTTGCAATATAGTAATAATTATATAGCAAGTGTGGGAATACAACCAAATGGAAAGATAGTAATTGGAGGGCAATTTCAACAATTTAATGGAGACTCATCTTTAAAATATTTCGTGAGATTAAATTCAGATGGTTCAATCGACCCATCCCTCAACTATAGTTCTGGATTTAATGGGTCTGTTTCATCCATTCACCCAGAAGAAGATGGAAAAATTTTATTAGGAGGAGAATTTACATCTTATAATGGAGATGTATGTCGATATGTAACTCGATTATTGGAAAATGGAGATCGAGATGAAAGTTTTCAATTAGAAGGAATTGGTTTTAATGGTACTGTTACTAAAGTGAAGTACGGGTCAGATGACAAAATTTATGTCGGGGGTTGGTTTACGCACTACAATGGTAATTTAATAAGAGGACTTGCAAGGTTAAAAAATGATGGAACTCAAGATAATACATACAACCCTGGAGAATCATTTGTTTATACACTGAGTTCTACTACTGTATTAGATTTTGTTGAACAACCTGATGAAAAAATTGTAGTTGGTGGGAATTTTATAAAATTTGATGATATTTGGCGAAATAGAATTGCTAGGATTTACAGTGGGCCATGTCATTCTTCTAATTATATCATCGATACTGTTTGTGAATCAAAAACGCTAAACGATTTTGTTTACGACAAAACAGGGATTTATAAACAAGTGATAAAAAACCATAACGACTGTGATAGTATTATTACACTTGAACTTTATATCGATAATAACAGTCCTGTTCCTGATTTGGAAAACTTGCCTATCATTACTGAACAATGTTCTGCCACTATCACAACGCAACCAACAGCCACCGATTTTTGTGACGGACAAATTTTTGCAATTACAGATGACGATTTAAGTTATGATACTCCAGGTAGCTATACAATTGAATGGAAATACATAGATGCTGATAGTAATATCACTATTCAAAACCAAATTATTAATATAGCTGACACGATACCTCCGGTTCCTGATTTAGACTCTATTCCAACAATAACCTCAGCTTGTAATTATGAAATAAATTCCCCTCCAACAGCTTCCGATAATTGTGATGGAACTGTTACAGGTTTCACTAATGACGCCACCTCTTTTATAGAGACTGGTACTTACACAGTGCTATGGACTTTTACCGATAATCAAGGTAACACATCAAGTCAAACACAAGAAGTAAATATTATTGATACAATCGCTCCGGTTCCTGATTTAGACTCATTACCAGAAATTACGGAAGTCTGTTCATTCACCGTTATTGACATGCCAACAGCAACAGATGAATGTGATGGATTAATATATGGAGAAACGGATGATGAAATCTCGTTTAGTAATTCTGGGAATTATACCATAACTTGGACGTATGAAGACGCAAATGGAAATACATCCTCCCAAGTTCAATCTGTTACGCTAAATGATACTGTTTCCCCAACAATCGATTCTTGCCCTAACAGTATTGAAGGATGTGAAAATTCTCCCGTTACATGGAGTCCACCAACAGCACAGGACAATTGTGAAATAGCTTCTTTTACATCAAATTATAATTCAGGAGATATTTTTTCTGTTGGGTTACATGAGATTGAATATATTGCTACAGATATTAATGGAAATACAGCATATTGTAATTTTGAATTAACTGTTTTCGAATTAACGGATGTAACATTGCTTATTCCCGACACTATTTATTTGGAAGAGACAACGAGTTTAGAGCTAATTTCCTCTCCGTCAGGCGGGACTTTTTCAGGTTTTGATGTTTTTAATAATCATTTTGAACCTTCTACAGTGGGCGTATTTACAATTTTTCACGAATACAGCGACTCGAATGGATGCGTCACAAATTCCTCACACAACATTACTGTGTTAAGTAATGTTTCTACGATAAACACGGATCATGCTAAACCGGTTATAAAAGTTTTTCCTAACCCAACGAATACTGAATTAAATGTAAGTATATACGATCATTTCAATGACGATGTTTCAATAGAAATCTATACCTTAGACGGGAAATTAGTCTTCTCCTCCTCTCAAGATATATTGGAAAATAGTGAAATTATCAAATTAGATGTTTCTAATTTATCTAGAGCAGTTTATGTACTAAAACTATTTGATAACTCAAGTATTCATATAGGTAGATTTAGCAAAATTTAAAATTTATAATTCCACTAAGAAATACCCTTGATTTCACGATTATGTGAGCTAGGAAAGATCAATTACAATCACTTGATAACTCTATCATCTTTGCTTTTTTTCGTGGGTCGTTTTCGTATTTTTTCTGAAGCGTTTCAATGTACTCAATACATTCCAAACGACCCTCAGCGTCATATTTGTATTTGTCAATACATGTGCAATAATCAGACATCTCTTGTTCTAACTCGTTATTTTTACACGAAAACATGAGTATCAAAACACAAAAACTGATTAGAGCATAAAACACGTTTTTCATGATTTCGTAGCATGTTTTAAAGCTTCCAACTTCATTTGTTGAATCATGCTCAGTAAACCATTCGAACGGGTTGGGGATAAGTGCTCTTGTAAACCAATTTCTTTAATAAATCTAAAGTTTGCTTTAGCAATAGCCTCAGGTTTTTCATTGTTCAGAACTCTTATTAACAGAGCTATAATTCCTTTAGTGATTATTGCATCTGAATCTGCGGAGAACTTCATGACATCATTTTCTTTTTCTGCATGAAGCCAAACTTGCGATTGACAACCTTTGATTTTTCTATCTTCCGTTTTGTAATTAGAAGGTATTAAAGGAAGGTCTTTCCCTAACTCTATAATGTATTCGTATTTGTCCATCCAGTCATCGTAAATGGCAAATTCTTCGATAATTTCATTTTCTTTATCTTCTAAACTCATGACTTTTTATTTTAACATTGGTAGAATGCGTTTCAATCCATTGATAAACGCATCTACATCTTCCTTAGTGTTATACAAGGCAAAAGAAGCTCTGATAGTTCCGGGGATTTTATAATAATCCATTATGGGTTGTGTGCAGTGATGACCTGTTCGTACAGCAATCCCCATCTTATCTAATAATGTTCCAACATCGTATGGATGAGCTCCATTAGCCAAAAACGAAATAACACTAGTTTTTTGTTTTGCTTCTCCAAAAATAACGATTTCTTCCAATTCTTTTAAAGAATTAGTGGCATATTCTAAAAGTTCATTTTCGTAGTTTGTAACAGCTTGCATATCTAGTGTAGCCAAAAACTCAAATGCAGTACCTAAGCCAATTCCACCTGCTATATGAGGTGTGCCAGCTTCAAATTTATGTGGAAGTGTATTATAAGTTGTTTTCTCAAAAGTAACATCAGAAATCATATCTCCACCTCCTTGATATGGTGGCATCTCATTTAATAATTCTTCTTTTCCATACAGCACACCAACACCAGTTGGACCAAACAATTTATGTCCAGAAAAAGCATAAAAGTCACA